>JARFRT010000475.1 GCA_029287105.1 Akkermansiaceae bacterium
AGACCTCCGGAGTATGCGACGACAATTTTCATAGTGATGATGGGTTAATGGATTGAAAATGGACTTAAAAAACGCCTCACCTGCGAGACGGGCGGAGAGAAGCACGAGACGACGAAAGAAGCAAGATGTAAGAACCAGGACGCGCGTCAGCAGAAGCTACGCTCCGTCATCCTCGTCCCGGTCCTCGGCCGGGGCCGACTCGACCTCCGTGTCAATGGCGCGGGTAGCCTTGCCACCAGGCATCACCTTGCGCATCAGCTTTTTCAACCCACCCTCGGCCGCCTCCTGGCCAGCCTCGGCGTCACGCAGCGCCTTTTCCCAGGCGGGCGCAAAGCCAGGTGCCTGCTCACGCATGACGCCGGCCGCGGATTCCATGACTTGCAGCTGGCGCAGCTCGGCGCGACCCGGCTTCTGCCTTGCCACATTCAAATTCCCCCGCAACGTTTCATTTTGCTCGCGCAACTCGTCAAGCTGGCTCTGAAGCTGCTCGTTCCCCATCGCATTGATCTTGAGCTGCGTGTTGAGATGGCCTTGCAGCTCCTTGTTCTCCCCCTGCACACGCTTCAGCTCGGTCCGCAACATGACGATGTCCTTGCGCATCAGCCTCCACGTCATCGCGAGCAGGAAAACCCCCACGAGAAGCCCCCAGGTAAACGGCTGGGAAATGATCTGTATAAACGTGTCCATAACGAAACCATAGGTCAGGGAGCCAGGATGCCAAGTCAGATATCCCCGCCCATCGACCAGTACCGGCCATGCCCTGCCCATGCGCCGATGTTTTCCACTTTGACACGCCGTTTCCATTTAATTATAACCCGAGGATATTCCCTCGACTCACATGCCATCCCCCATCACAAAATACGTTCTCCTCTCCGCACTCGGTTTGACCCTCCAGGGGACCGCTCAAGCGTCGACATTTTCTGACAATTTCAACAGCGGCGGACTGGAAACCACCGTCTGGCAAAACACCAGCGGTCAAGTGCGCGGCAGCGGTGAAGTCGGCTTTCTGGACGGACACGGACTGTGGTTCGGCGGTAATGGCTCACGCTACGCCGAAACCAAGGATTTCAACACCCTCTATGGGGGCACCATCAGCTTCAACATGCGCACGGGCAACGACGGCCACCCACTCTGGGAAGCCTCGGAAAGCGGGGAGTACATAGTCTTGGAATACAGCATCAACCAAGGCATCTCCTGGCGGGGCATCCGATACTATCGTGGGTGGTATCCTGCGTTTGCGAGCTGGAACAGTTTTTCTTACGACATCCCTGCCGCTGCACGATCCCTTCAAACCCGGTTCCGTTTCCGTCAAACACGGCACAATGGTGTCAGCTGGGATCATTGGGCAATCGACAATGTCAACCTGACGACCGTTGACGGAGGCACCAGCTGGTCGCAGGAACTCGCTGTTGGCGTTAACATCGCCCGAGGCAGGGTCGACGGCTCCGACAACTACCACGCCGTCATCAAAGCAACCGGCAATTTCCAGATCGGTAATCAGTCGGGCGCGGCAGGCAGCTACCTGATGAAAACAACCGGTAACGGGTCGTGGTCGGCACCAGTCGCGGTGATTGCAAATAATGTCGATATGGCGACCGATTCATCAGGAAACATCTATGTGGCAAACTACAATACCGTCGCCAAATACGACAGCAGCCACACCCTAGTCTGGCAAAAACCAGTCCACTTTGGGTCTTTTCAGGGCATCACAGTCGACTCAGCCGGGAACCTGACAGCCGTCGGAAAATTCGACTATTGGGTACGCTTCGGTCCTAATGGACATATCGGGGAGCCCGAACTCAAAACAGAGCAGGACGATTGCATCTTCATGGTGCGCTATGACTCATCCGGCAATTACCAGTGGGTTCGCCGTATCGGTGATGATTTCGACACAGACCCGTCGCAAGCCTGGGGAGTCAGCGGCGACGGCACGGGCAATCTCTATGTCTATGGTTACTATGGAGGCACTCTTGCCGTTAATCCCCTCGCCGATCTGGGAACCATCCCGGGCGGCTTGAACCCCCAACTCGGTTTTATCATCAAATACAACAGCAGCGGCGCCGCCCAGTGGATGACCAATCTGGGTTTCACCAGCGATGTGCGAGGTATTGCTGCTAACTCCACAGGGGTTTATGCGGCATGTCTCACCCAGGGTGATAAGTTCAACCCAGCAGGAACCGTGATTCCGCAAGTTGGAGATTACGACGTCGCCATCCTCTGCCTCGCCCCAGCCGACGGCTCCATTGACTGGCATGCAACATCAGGTTCTGTTGGGTATGATCATCTCAACCCGAGAGAATGCATCACCCTGGATGCTGTCGGCAACCCATACCTCGCCCATACCTATCAGGGAGACGCCACCGTTGCCGGACAAACCGTGCTCCAACACCCACGCTACAACATGATGCTGACCCGCTGGGCGAGTGACGGAACTCTGACATGGGCCAAACGCGCAGGGCCGGCCGGAGTAGCATCCATGAGTTCGGACTCAATTGGTCAAACCTTCATCTCCGGTGGAACGGGAGATCTCGCAGCCTTCGAATCCGAGGCCGTCATCAGTGATGGCAACACGGGTTTTTTGCATAAATTCAACAACATCCTCGAAGCCACGCGCCCCGTCGCTGTCTTTGTCCTCCGCGAAAGCATACCATCGAACACCCCCTCGGGCGACAACCTCGGCGAGCTGATCGCCAAGGACTCGGATGCCAGTGGAACCTATACCTATGCCTTTGCCACTGGCCCGGGTGACGACCACAACCATTACTTCACCATCGGAGGAACCAACAACGATCAACTCCTTCTTTCTGCCGGTGCCGTTCTCGTCCAGGGAGACGCCCTCAGCCTGCGGATGAGCGTCACCGATGAAAATGGCGATGACGCGGAATCCATAATCCCCTTCACCGTCGGCCCGCCCGACGCGGGACTATGGGCAAAATCCTTTACCGGTGACAATGCGACCTTCCGCTTTTGCAAGGTCGGCCCCAACAATGAAACCTACATCGGCGGCTACTTTTATGGCAGCGTTACATTCGGGTCAGGGACCGTCACCAGCGCGGGAAGTTACGACGCCTTTCTCGCCAAGCTGGATGCCAATGGTGCGCCCCAGTGGATCATTCGCGGTGGCGGCACTGGGTTCGACCG
>JARFRT010000553.1 GCA_029287105.1 Akkermansiaceae bacterium
CAACCGGTTCGGGCGGATCAGCCCGACCTCAGCGTCGGCGGTGGAAAAAGAACTGGGCGGGCGCATCGCGACCATTGTCGATGGCGGGGCGTGCCGCGAGGGCTTGGAAAGCACGATCATCCGGCCCGAGGCGGGTGAGAAACGACCCGTCCTGCACATGCTGCGTGCCGGCCCGGTGACCCGGGAGATGTTGCAACGTTTTGGCAAGGTCGAACGCCCGAAAAGAAGCCGGGCCAACGAAGCGCCTGAAGCGCCTGGGCAGCTTGCCAGCCACTACGCGCCGGTGACACCGCTGCGCCTGCTGCGGACGATTGAGGATTTCCATCCCGAGCCCGGGAAGAAGTACGGCTTATTGAGTTACTGCGGGTCGGAAAAGGCGGGTTTCATCCATGCGCACGACTGGGCTGCGGTGGAGGAACTCTCACCCGGCAACGGCAAGCTTGCCGAGGCTGCGGTCCGGTTTTTCTATGTGCTGCGCAAGCTGGACGAGAGTGGTGTGGATGAAATCATTGCCGAACCTGTCTCGGAAACCGGCCTGGGTGTGGCCATCATGGACAAGCTCAGACGTGCGTGTGTGCGTTGACGGGTGTGCGGCACCCTCCCTCTTACCCCCTCTGGTCAATATCCACTAATCCCTCCCCATGCTCCGCTCCTTCATGAAAGTATCCGGCTTTACGGCGATCAGCCGGGTGCTGGGATTTCTGCGGGACATTCTGATTGCCCGTTACCTGGGGGCGGGCTTGTTCGGGGATGCTTTTTTCTCGGCGTTCCGGTTTCCGAACCTGTTTCGCCGGATTTTTGGGGAGGGGGCATTTAACGCGGCGTTTGTGCCGATGTTTGGTCGGAGGTTGGAAAAGGACGGTCAGCCGGAGGCGATGAAGTTTGCGTCCAATGCGTTTTCCACGCTGCTGGTGGTACTCGTCGCGCTGACCCTTGTGGCCATCCCCTGCATGCACTGGATCATGGGGGCGGTGGTTCCCGGGTTTAAGGCGAAGGTCGAGATGCCGATCGGGCCCGGTGAGAACCGTTCATCACGCGAATCCTTTTCGGTCCGTGTCGATGGCATGCGGGATGTTTACCTGACGGTGCCCAGTGACGGGAGGGAGGATGTTTCGCCCGACTATGCCCTGGAGAACCTCCATTTTGTTGTCGAGAAGCCGCTCAAGTTGCGCCAGTTTTTCGGAGTCGGGGAGAGGGGCGAAAGTGCCAGCGTGCAAGACGTTGCCGCAGCCTACGCGGAGCAGGAAAGGAAAAAGGCGGCGCGGGAAGGGCCCCCGGCGAAGGAGGCGATAGTGCATTTGGACGTCATCGATGGGGTGTGGACGATCGGTGCCGGCGGGCAAGCCCGGTTGCGGCTTCCGGCGGGGCACCGCTATGGCTGGTTTGAAGGTGAGATGGTCAGGAGGCCGTCAGCGGCCGCTGGGGCGGATGCGGGTGAGCGGGTGTTGAGGATCTACCGCAATCACCCGGAGACCTTTGATCTGACCGTGCGCCTTTCCCAGATCACGTTTTGTTACCTGCTGTTCATGGCCTTGGTGGCTCATTTGAGTGGGGTGTTGAACACGTTTAGGATTTTCGGGGTGCCGGCGGCGGCGCCTATTTTGCTTAACCTCGTCTTCCTGGTGGGCCTGGGTGTTTTTGTGGCGGGGATGAAGTCGGAGGTTCCGGCCCATGTGCTCGCCTGGTGTGTCGCGATTGCCGGCTTGCTGCAATTTGTGATGCTGTTTGGTGCCTGCCGGAAAAACGGCTATGCCGTCAGGTTCCACATGCCCGTATTCGATGGTTCGATGAGGAAGCTTTTCCTGCTGATGGTGCCGGGGATTCTCGCTGCCGGTATCCAGCAGATCAACCTGCTGGTAGGCGGAATCATCGCCTCGTTTAAACAGGGTGCAATCTCGTGGCTGTATTATTCGGACCGTGTTTACCAGCTGCCGCTGGGCATGATCGGTATTGCGCTCGGGGTAGTGTTGTTACCCGAGGTGACCCGTCTTGTGCGGCGTGACGATGCCATGGGGGCGTCCCGCAGCATGATGCGTGGCATGGAGCTGGGCTTGCTGATCACCCTGCCTGCCGCAGTGGCGATGCTGGTGATCCCGATCCCGATTATTACCGTCCTTTTCCAGCGTGGAGCATTTACGCCGGATGACGCCCATCAGACGGGGATGGCGCTGCGTGGTTTTGCCCTTGGCCTCCCTGGCTACGTGTTGATCAAGGTGCTGCAACCAGGGTATTTTGCCCGGGAAAACACACGCGCGCCGATGATGATGGCCGCGGTCACGGTTGTGGTGAATGTCGCTGTTAGTCTGCTTCTTTTCGGCCCGCTCGGGCACGTGGGGATTGCCATCGCCACCACGGTCGCCGCCTGGGTGAATGTCGCCTTGCTCGCACGCGGACTGAGAGGTCTGGTTCATCCCGGCAAGATATTCTGGACCAAGTCGCTGCGTATCGTTTTGGCCAGTGTTGCGATGGGTGTCATCGTCTGGCTTGGTTACCAGGTGCTGGGGACGTGGTTTGTAGCGGCGTTCTGGAAACAATGTGCCGCCCTCGCGTTGTTGATTGGTCTCGGCATGTCCACCTACGCCGTGCTGGTGCTCGTTTTGAAAGCCACCAGCATCGCCGAGCTCAAGGCGGGATTCCGCAGAGGCTGATGGCCCGGGGTCCGGCCTGTATGATGAAGGTTGTTACTC
>JARFRT010000589.1 GCA_029287105.1 Akkermansiaceae bacterium
GGATTAGTGACACTCTGTTTTGATTCAGGTGCAAAAGTGAATCTGGAAGCACCTGCCGTGCTGACCCTGATCGATGCCATGAACATTCACTTGGCGAAGGGAACCGTCGTGGTGGATATCCCGGATTCGGCAATAGGTTTCCAAGTCAAAACTCTAGCAGCGAATGTGGTTGATTTCGGAACACGGTTCTCAGTGAATGTCGTCCAAGCAACGGGAGAAACAAGAACGCAGGTCTATGAAGGACTCGTGGAAGTGCAATCACCGCTGTCCGGTGAGATCGTCAGTCTGAAAACCGGTCAGCATAATTCCGCGGAAAAAGGGAAACTGGGATCGGCGCAGGATGGACTGAACGAACCCAAGTTGTCAGTGGACGATCAAACCACCGATCACAGGCCAGATTGGATATTGCTGGCATCTACTAAAGATGCTTATATTGGCAGGGCTTATTTGTTGGGAGGAGACGAAATCGAAGTACACAAATCCCGTGATCTTCTGTTAGTTAAAAATGGCAGCGTTGACCGGAAAGCCTACCTTGGATTTGATCTTGAAGGCATCAAGCCGGAACGTATCGCGGATGCCAACTTGACGCTCCATTTCACACCGACCGGTTGGGGTTTGGCGTCGCATGTGCCGGATGCCACCTTCAGCGTTTACGGCTTGCTTGCCCATGACGTGCCGTGGGCCGAAGATTCACTCAAAAAAAACAATGCCCCGGCAAACAACACAGCGAAAGGTGCCGGCCTGGTGACCGCCAAGGTTGACAAACTCGGGTCGTTTGTCATCGAGCAAGGCGTGCAGCGGGGCGATTTCGGGATCGATGGAGAAACGCTGACAGCCTACCTGCGGGAGCACGCCGGCGCGGCAATCACCCTGATCGTTGTCCGCGATACGGCTGAAACCGAGGGTGCCGGCCTGGTCCACGGCTTCGCCAGCCGACGTCACCCAAGGTTGCCCGCACCCACCCTCTCGATCCGCTTGACCCAGGATTGATTTCGCTCGCCGCATGGTCTGGGGCGGAGGTAGGATGCACCCGCCGTCTTGGCAGGCGTGCAGAAATAGAGGCAACAACAAGAATTTATGGAGGAAAACAATCACCCAGAGAACAACGATCCATCCACCGGCAGGCGCCGTTTTATCCAGCAATCCTTACTCGGTGTCGCCGGGGCGGCCGGGGCGGGCATGGCGATTACTTCCACGACCCATGTTGCTGTTGCGGCGGAAACAACGGAGGGCGAGGCGCAAACCGGTCAGGACATCACGGATGAGATCGACGTGCTGGTCGTCGGTGGCGGCTCGGCTGGCACCATCGCAGCCATTCAGGCCGGTCGCGCCGGCGCACGCACCTTGGTCATGGAGCGTGCCTCCTACCTGGGCGGCATGACCACGCGTGGCGGAGTCTGTTTCCCCGGACTGTTCGACGCATGGGGGAAACAAATCATCGCCGGTATCGGCTGGGAGCTGGTCAAGGAGTGTGTTGACCTCGACGGCGGCACACTGCCCAATTTCGCCAAAGTGCCAAGGAATCACTGGATGAACCAGGTGCATATCAACCAGTTTCTCTACTACCTGCTCGCCGAGGAAAAATGCGCTCAGGCCGGAGTCAGAATCGCCTACCACGAGTTCCCCCAACAGATTCAAAAAACCGCAGACGGCTGGCGGGTCGATTGCGCAGGCTTTGGCACCCGGCGTCGGGTGCTCTGCAAACAGATCGTCGATTGCACCGGCGGCGCCGAAGTTGTCGGCATGCTCGATCTCCCCCGACTGCGCGAGGAGGAAACCCAGCCTGGATCCATTCAGTTCCTGCTCGGCCAGGCCAACAACCCAGGGCGTCCGACCAATAAAGGCAACGGATTGCTGCACGCTATCTACGTGCACGGTGCCGACTCAAGCAACTCGCGCACGGTCACCGAGGCAAGCCTGACCGGCCGCAAGGCGGTGCTCGATAAGATGCGCAAGACAAACAAGCGCCTGATGCACCTGCAGCCGGAACCCGGATTCCGCGAAAGCTTCCGCATCGTCGGCGAAACGATGATCACGGTGAACGATTACACCTCCGGCCGAAAATTCGACGACGCCATCTGCAATGCGTTTTACCCAGTCGATCTGCACACTAAAACCGGGGTGAGACCCAAACCCCTCAAACCAGGCACCGTGCCGACTATTCCTCTGAGCGCCCTGATCCCGAAAGGAAGCCGTAATATCATCGTCGCCGGCCGCTGCGTTTCCAGCGACCGACTCGCCAACTCGGGCCTGCGCGTCCAGGCTCCGTGTATGGCCATGGGGCAAGCGGCAGGCGTGGCTGCCGCGCTCGCAGCCAAAAAGAAAACCACCCCGCTCGAGGTGCCACTCGCCGAGATCCACCAACTCCTCGCGAAGCACGGAGCCATCATTCCCAGCAAAGAGTAAGCGCCATGAAAAAAAAGAACCTCGGCAGCCTGCACCGCAGGTTTACTTCCCTGTTTGTCGCACTCGTTTTTCTCGTGCTGTCGGTTACAGGAGTGATTGCGTTTGTGCAGCCGTTTTCCATCGGGGTAATCGGGCTGCACGCACTTACCGGTTTCCTCTTTGTCATCCTCGCTGTCTTTCATATCGTCAACAATATCCGTCCGTTAAAGGGATACCTGCGCAGCAAATCACTCTGGCTGACCCTGAGCCTTACCGCCGGACTAACCGCTGTCTTTTTTCTGCAACCCGAACCGGTCAAAGCCATCCTCGGCCTCAGCGCCAACCTCGGCCCGGCGCTGGATCGTTTTGAGATGAGTGAGGATGAAATGGTCTATCAATACAGCCCGGCCGATAACTACAAGATGGCACTCACCATCAAAACCGGAAAAAGCTACGACGTCAAAAACCCACCCCACATCGCGATTTGGCTGGAAAACCAGGGGGCCTACCACATCAAAACCCTCCACGCCCCCAAACCCGAACATGCCAGCCAGTTACCCTACTGGCATTTCAAACTCAAGGGCTGGGAAAATGCCAAACAGGAGGCAGAACAGGAGGAGAAAACGGGACAACAAATCGACGCCATCACCCAGCCCACCCCGAACGGCTCATTCGACCC
>JARFRT010000597.1 GCA_029287105.1 Akkermansiaceae bacterium
TGTATGAATTCCCCAAGGGGTTGGCTGACAAGATGCCCGATCGCGACAGCTCGTACCAGGATTATGACCGGATGATACGCAACTACAACCTGGGGCTGAAAGAGTTTGCCCGTGATATCAAGAACTACAACAAGATTGCCAAGAAGCGCGGCAAGGAGCAGTTCCCCGATGATGTCAAAAAAGGGGTGGTCAGCATCCAGGCATTCGCCCGGAAGTGTGACGCGGCAATTTACCGTGAGGTGATGACCCGCAAGTCAAGCTACCCCCGTTTCAAAAACAAAATTGAGGAATACGTCGACCAGGGTATTCCTGTCGGCTGGTGTCTCCAGCTTGGTATGTTCAAGGAGGCAAACCTGCCTCAGTTGTACGGTGGTCATATGCGCTTGATTATTGGCTACAATGAGAAGACGGAGGAAATCATCTACACGGACTCCTGGGGGGCTGGTCACGGCAAGAAGCGGATGCCGGCTGCGAACGCCTTCTGTATGTCCAATGCCTTGCTGGCTTTGCCTCCGACCAAGTAGCAGGGTTGATTTTCCGGCTTGTTCCCCGAGGGGATACGGTTGTGCTGATATCAGGGTGGAGACTGGAAATCCTGACTAGACGGCGATGGTAGGTTGGGGGTGTGGAAACGGCAGGTTATGACAAAGACAGGGTGATCATTGTGGGCGCCGGTGTGATCGGGCTGTGCTCGGCGTATCATTGCCTGAAGGCGGGGCGCCCGGTGACGCTCATTGACCGTGATGATGCGCCCGGAGACGGATGTTCCTACGGCAATGCCGGGATGGTGGTGCCGAGTCACTTCATCCCGCTGGCCGCACCCGGTATTGTGGGCAAGGGGATGAAATGGTTGGCGGACCCTGAGGGGCCGTTTTACATTCGGCCCCGCGTGAATCTTGACCTGATGCGTTGGTGCAGGCTGTTTGTGACCCATGCCACCCGGAAGCATGTGATGGAGAGCCGCGAGTTACTGCGCGATTTGAATGGGGAGAGCCGCAGGTTATTTGTCGATATGGCCAAGGAGCTCGGCGTGGAGATGACCGAGCGCGGATTGCTGATGCTTTGCAACACCGACAAGGGGCTTGATGAGGAGGCCGGGGTTGCGGCCATGGCCAATGAGTTGGGCGTGGTGGCCGAGGTCTGTGATCCCGCCAGAATCCGGGAGCTGGACGGTGGGATTGAAATGGATGTCAAAGGTGGGGTGTGGTTCAAACAGGACTGCCACATGGACCCGGCTGGCTTTGTCCGCGGCTTGCGTGCCAGGGTGATCGAGATGGGGGCCGATATGGTGGACGGGGCGGAAGTGACGGGTTTGCGCAAAGAAGGCGGCGGTCGGGTGTCGCTGCTGGGAGTGCACACACCTCCGGGCCAGCCTATTGTGTTAGCCTGTGGTGCCTGGGTCAGTGACTTGATGAAAACGGTCGGTGCACGCATGCCCATGCAGGCAGGAAAAGGCTACTCGCTCACGCTTGACCGGCCACGCGAGCTCCCGGAGCTTTGCTCGATCCTCTGTGAGGCCAAGGTGGCCGTGACCCCGATGCAGGGTCGGCTACGTTTCGCCGGAACCATGGAGGTGTGTGGCAATGACCTTTCTGTGAACAAGCGCCGCGTGCATGGAATCATCCGCGCGGCGCAGAAGTATTTTCCGTCCTACCGGGAAGAGGATTTTGCCGAGCTCGAACCATGGGCGGGTCTGCGTCCGTGTTCGCCGGACGGGTTGCCCTATGTCGGGCGTGTTGCCGGGTTTTCAAACCTTACGGTGGCCACAGGGCACGCGATGATGGGTTTGAGTATGGGGCCGGTGACGGGGAGGCTGGTTGCCGAGCTTCTTGGCGGGGGCGAGCCATGCCTTGATATACGCCGACTCGACCCGCTACGGTTCGGTTGATCGTGGCGTGTCGGCCAACGCGGGTCAGTGTGGGCGGCTGTCGCGGTATGCCTTCGGTGTCAGTCCGGTTGTTTGTTTGAACTGCCGGGTGAAGGCGGACTGATCGGAGTAGCCACAATCCAGCGCGATGTTGGCGATGGTTTTTGCGGTGGTGTCGAGCAGGTGGCAGGCGGCCTCGATTCTTGCCCGGGTGATACACTGCCCGGCGGATATCCGGTAGATGGAGCGGATACGTTGATCGAGTTGGTAGACGGAAATGTCAGCCATTTTGGCAAGTTCGGGGAGCCGCAGCGGTTGGTCGATATTTTCCCGGATGTATCTGAGCACCTTGGCGACGGAATTGAGGTTTTCGCCTCCGTGTGTGCTGGGTCGTAGATCCTGCGAGATACCGGAGATGCCGATGATGAGATGATGCGCATCAAAAATGGGTTCCTTGTAGGTGATGCACCATCCTTCGTGACCGTCTGCAAAGAGATGGAGTTCCAGCTGGCCACTGATACGGAGTGCTGTTTTTAAAACCCGCCGATCCTGCTCGGCGAAGGCAGAGCCCAGCGGGCCGGGGAATAATTCGTCGGCGGTCTTTCCGATCAGCGACTCCTTGGTGTCCACGCCGGATCGTTGCACCAGTGTTTTGTTGGCAGCAACGTAGCGTCCATGGTGGTCCTTGATGAAAAATGCGATATCGGGAACCTGATCGAACAGCTGTTCGGTGAGCATCGGTTTATCGAGGCGTTGGAAGAAGGCTTCGCGGATGGGGGAGGATGAACTCATGGCGGTGTGCAGATTCGGTGGCGGGACCTTGGGATTCCCACAAGACCATCATGCTAAAGTAATGGGCATCAATGAGCAATTCCAGACAGCAACATCTTCATATCATCGATTCACACACGGGAGGAGAGCCCACACGCGTGGTTGTGGGGCTGCCCGAGGGGTGCGACGCGGCCAGCCGGCTCGATCGCGGGAGCCTGGTCGAGCGCAGGCAGATCATGCGTGAGCAATACGACTGGATCCGCACCGCCTGTCTCCACGAGCCGCGCGGGCACGATGCCATGGTGGGGGCCCTCCTTTGCAAGCCGGTTGATCCCGGCTGTGTGGCGGGTGTCGTTTTTTTTAACAACGTCGGGTATCTCGGTGGATGTATTCACGGCACCATCGGGCTGACCGTGACGCTGGCGCACATGGGCCGGATCTCCACCGGTACCCATCGGATTGAAACTCCGGTGGGTGAAGTGGTTGCCGAGTTACACGCTGACGGGACGGTTACGGTGGCGAATGTGCCCAGCTACCGCACTCAGGCCGGGGTCGGCGTTGAGGTGGAGGGGTATGGTAAAGTCGCGGGTGATGTTGCCTGGGGGGGGAACTGGTTTTTTCTTGTTCGTCGTGACGAATCCGCGCCGGTGCCCGAAGTCGATCCCGGGAACATCGCGGAACTGACCCGGTTCTCTGCCGCTGTGGCCATGGCGCTGCGCGAGCACGGGGTCACGGGGGATGATGGCACGGCGGTGGATCACGTTGAAGTTTTTGGCGAGCCGACACCCGGTGTTTCTGATAGCCGCAGCTTTGTGCTCTGCCCCGGGCTTGTGTACGACCGCTCACCCTGTGGCACGGGGGTGAGTGCGAAATTGGCCTGCCTGTACGCCGAGGGCAAGCTGAAGCAAGGTGACGTCTGGAGACAGGCCAGTATCCTTAACACCGTCTTTGAAGGTCGGGTGGAGGCGATTGACGAAAATCGTGTTATTCCCTTTGTCAGCGGATCGGCATACGTTAATGGTGAGGCAACACTCATTCTTCAAGACACGGATCCGTTCCAACACGGCATCCCTGAATTCTAACAACACAATCATCATGGAACTTCAAGGCACGTCCATCATCGGCCAGCACCGCGGCCAAGGCAGCGAGTCAGCCGGCAAAAGCATCAACCCGGTCAGCAACGAGACACTTGAGCCCGACTATCTTGCAGCGACTCATGAAGAGCTGGAAACGGCCGTGCGCCTAGCTGCCGAGGCCTTTACCACTTACCGCAACACCCCCGGGGTCAAAAAGGCCGGGTTTTTGCGTGCCATCGCCACCAACATCGAGGCATCCATCGAAGACCTCGTTGTGCGTATGCCTTTGGAGACCGGCCTGCCGGAAATGCGTGTGCGCGGCGAGGCCGGCCGCACCTGTGGCCAGTTGCGGATGTTTGCCGCCCTTGTTGAAGAGGGGTCCTGGGTCGACGCCCGCATCGACCGCGCCCAGCCCGATCGCCAACCTTTACCCAAGGTTGATACGCGCAGCATGCTGCGTCCGCTTGGTCCTGTGGTTGTGTTTGCCGCAAGCAATTTCCCCCTGGCCTTCTCAACCGCGGGTGGTGACACGGCTTCGGCCCTGGCGGCTGGCTGTCCGGTGATTGTCAAAGCACACTCGTCGCATAGTGGCACGGCGGAGCTGGTTGGCTTGGCCATCCGGAAAGCGGTGGCCGACTGTGCATTGCCCGCCGGCGTTTTCTCGCTTCTCTACGGCAGCGGTCGTACCGTGGGTCAGGGGCTTGTTAGGCATCCGTCCATCAAGGCGGTTGGATTCACCGGTTCCTATGCCGGCGGTCGGGCAATCATGGATCTTGCCGCCGCCCGCCCCGAGCCTATTCCCGTTTATGCAGAAATGAGTGCCATCAATCCGGTGGTCATCTTGCCGGAGGCAGCGGCCGCCCATGGCGACTCGTTGGCGGAAGGTCTGATGGGCTCGCTCACTCTAGGGGTGGGCCAGTTCTGCACCAACCCGGGGCTTGTCTTGATCCATGCTGATGCCGCCGGTCAGGTCACGCGCAAGCTGAGCGAGTTGGTGGCGGGCAGTTCCAGTGCCACCATGCTCAACTCCGGTATTGGCAATGCCTACCGGGCCGGTCTCGATCGTCTCAAAAGCCACGCGCAGGTGCGGACCCTTGCCGAAGGCGCATGCGCTGGCCAGGCGAACCAGGCGGTGCCCACGCTCTTCCAAACCACGGCCGCCGATTTTCTCTCCGCGGGTGACCTTGCCGAAGAGGTTTTTGGTCCCGCCACCCTGATCGTGACCTACGTCGGTGATGCCGAACTCGCCCGCCTGCTAGGCTCCCTTAGTGGTCAGCTTACCGCGAGCGTGCATGGAACCGACAGCGAACTTGCCGGACAGAGCGGGCTGGTCCAATGGCTGGAGGACCGCGCGGGGCGCCTCGTCTTTAACGGGTTTCCTACCGGTGTCGAAGTTTGCGCCAGCATGGTGCACGGCGGTCCGTTTCCCGCCACCTCGGACGGGCGGAGCACGTCGGTTGGGACCATGGCGATTGACCGCTTCACGCGTGCCGTCTGTTACCAGGATTGTCCGGACGTTCTTCTGCCTGAGGAGCTCAGGGAGGCCAACCCGACGGGTATCCGGCGCAGCGAGGTCTAGTCCGATACAGCGGCAATGCGGTTTCGGCGGAGGCCTGCTGATCTTTCCTTTTGACTTGTGCGCCCACCCAACTAGAACTACCCTCAGACTTATCTCAAACCTATGAAAAAATACCTATTGATTTGCCTGTTATGCCTGAGTTCGTCCGCAGTGGCGCAGAACGTTCTGACGGACCAGGAAAAGAAGGACGGCTGGCAGTTGCTGTTTGACGGCACAAGCATGGAGCACTGGCGCAATTTCAAGAAGGCCGAACTCAGCCCCCAGTGGATCGTCAAAGACGGCGCCATGGTGAAAACCAAGGGTGGCGGCGATATCATCACCAAGGAGCAATACGAAAACTTCGACCTCAAATTGGAGTGGAAAATTGCCGAGGCAGGCAACAGCGGGATATTCATCCTCGCGAATGAAACGGCGGCCGACAGGAAAATCTACAGCAGGGCGCCCGAGATTCAGCTCTTGGACAATGAAAGGCATGCCGACAACAAGCCGGCGAGCCACCGGTCCGGCTCGCTCTACGACATGATCGCAGCGCCTGCCCAATCACAAAAACCGGCGGGTGAATGGAATACGCTGAGAATTCTTTTTTCCAACAGGCACCTGCAGGTGTGGCAGAACGGGGTGGTCGCAGTGGATGTCAAACTCGGCTCGGAAGCATGGAACAAAGCCTTGCAGGCAAGTAAGTTTAAAAACTGGAAAGGCTTTGCCGAAGCCTTGACCGGGCATATCGGTATCCAGGAACACGGTGCCGACGTGTCACTGAGAAACATCAAAATCAAGAAGCTGCCCGCGAGCGGCAAATAAGTCACGGCAGGGTCGATCCGGGCGATGCGGCTTTGATTTCCTCGGTGGAGACGGCCGGGTAAGGTGCCTTGTCACCAGCAGCATTGCCTTGTGCCGGGGGTGTGTTACCATTCACCCGCTATGCGATATGCTTTGACGCTTCTGATGTGCATTCTGCCTCTGCAGGCGGAGAAGGTGACATTCGACACCCGGTGTTCGGTGGATTTTCCGGCGGGTTGGAAAAAATCAGCGAATGCCCAAAAGGGCGCCTTGGTCTACCGCGTGTCGCCGGTAGGGGATGCGTCCTTTGCCATTGCCAGACTGTCGTTGCCGGAAAATGCCAAGGCCGATTTGAAGGCGACGCTCGGGGGGATGATCGACGGGATCAAGAAGGGGATGAAGGTGACGAATGAGGCCAAGCTGACGGCGGGTGTGATCGACGGGATCAAGAAGGGGATGAAGGTGACGAATGAGGCCAAGCTGACGGAGGGTGTGATCGACGGCAAACAAGCTTTGTTTGTGCGTGTTCTTGCTGAAACCGAGGGGCACAAGATGGGTTTTTTCCTGGTGGCGATTGATGCGGGAACGCGGGTTTTTATCTTGCAAGCGACGTTGCCCTCGACCGCCTCGGAAAAATCCAGGGCCGACTGCATGAGCGTCATCCAGTCGTTTAAAGAAGATCGCTAAAGAAATTTTCTGATGGTTTCCTGGAAGCGGTTGTAGAGGAAACCGAGTGTGAGCAGAACGAGCCCGAGGATAATAAAGCTCAGGATACGCCCGAGTGTTTCCATTTGCACGACATCGATGAAGACGACGTGGAGCACGGCGGCGGCCAGCCAGTAAAGGCCGATCAGGCGGTACGGGCGGCAGCGTATCGCCAGTCCGGCGCAGAAGAGCAGGGTGGCGAGCAGTGCCCAGCAGATGGCGAGGCCCGAGCCGTCGAAGCTTTGTTGCACATGGATGGACGCGGAGAAAAAGAGAGCAATCAGGCCGGCGGCCAGAAGCAGGACACGGGTCGGCTTCCAGCGATTGTCATCGTGGCTCTGGCGCCAGAGCAGCGCGTGCGTCACCAGGGCGGCCGCGATAGGTAAGTAGCGCAGCCAGTCCTGACCGCCGTGCATGATCAGTGTGCCAGCGCATGCGATGAGCAAGGATGAAGCCCCGCCTGCGATGGCGAAGGCGGTGTCCTTCCGACGATAGGCCCACATGATCATTGCCAGGCCAAGCGCGGTGATGATGAGATCGGGCCGGTCGAATTCCCGGAATGCGTGGATGCACACGGCGGCGACCAGCCCGGGTGCGAGAATGGGACGGAGGTGGATTTTAGCCAGGTTGTTCCAGCGGGTATCAACCAGCGCCAGGTGGATGAGAAGGAGCAGGGCGGGCATCCACCCGAGGCCGGGCTCGTTATTCCCGTGTATGACAAGGGCGTGGAGGGCGCCGAGGTGGAAGAGGAGCGCAGGTATCAGGATGCTGATGCGGCGGGTGAGTTGGGCGACGGCATGGCCGGAAATGGCAAGCAGTCCGCCGGCGAGCATCCATGAGGCACCCGATTCCATGTGCTGGCTCAGGGTGGTGGCCATCATCACCCAGAACAGCACGCTGAAAATCCACTCGAGGGCTAGGTTGCCGGGCTTTTGATCGTTTTCGGTCAGCTTGTCCCAGACGTGCACGAGCTGTGGGCTCATGTACCAGAATGCGGCGGCACCGAGCAGTGGCAGGGCCGACTGGTGGACGGCGAGTTCCGGATAGCCGCCGAGATACCACCAAGCTGCGGCGAGGGCGGCAAAGATCGAGGTCGCTGCCAGGTCACCAACCCACGCCTGCCAGCGCGGGTGCTTGACCAAAAAGTAGCTGAGCATGACGGCGGTGACCGTGAGCCACAGCCCGTTGATGGCCGACGGGTATTGCCATGGCATGAAGATACCGAATAGGGTGATGCCCCACGTGATCGTGGCGGGCAAAATGGGGGGCATCCAGGCTCCGGCTTTGTTGCTGTCGCCGCTGGTTTTCATGCAGTCGCCATCGTGGCGGACGAGTGCGGTGTAGGCGGCGCTCACCAGTGC
>JARFRT010000004.1 GCA_029287105.1 Akkermansiaceae bacterium
CCGGGCAGCCAGGAAATCTGCGATGCCGTCGCAAAGGTGGCCAAAGACAACCCCGCCATCCTCCTCGCCAACCACGGCGTCATGACCTGGGGCACCGATGCCGAGGACACCTACTGGAAAATGGAAAACATGGAGACGGCCTGTCAAACCATCTGGGTGGCCAGCCAACTCAATGGCGGCAAGATGCAAACCATCCCGAGCGAAAAAATGCAGGAGATCTTCAAGATCCGCCGTTCCATCGGCATGGAGGACCCGCGCGAAGGTATGAAGGAATGCGAACTCTGCGACAACGATGAGTTCCGCCCCGGCACCGTCTGCGAAATCACTCCCGCCCCATCCAACGAAACAATCGCCCTCAACCCCGAAGCCGAGGCACTTGTCAAAGTGCTCACCGACGAAATTGTGGCCCAAATGGGCTAATCCCCGAACCCGCTCAGCCAAAACCGCTTAACATCATCCAGCCTATCACTATGAAACCAGTCTACACCGCCAAACAAATCGAGGACCTCATCCTCGCCGGCCAGAGCCCCAGCACCTTGCCCGCCGATGCCATCCTGACCCCCTCCGCCAAGGACTTCCTCAGGGACCTCGAAAAAAGCAGCAGCGGAGCCGGCAGCCACAGCGCAGCCCCCGCCCGCCCGAATACTTACGAACCACCTGTCCTGCCTGACTACGAGTTCAAATGGACTCCCGGCACTGACCCCACCACACCGGGTGAAATCCTCGATTTCTTTTACTCGCCTGAAATCCATGTGCTCAAAGAGCGCATCTGCGACCTCGGAAGACGCATGTGGGAACGCGACTACACCGATGGCAACGGCGGCAACTTCACCATCCGCGTAGGCGACAACCTCGTGCTCTGCACCCCGACCCTCATCTCCAAAGGGTTCATGAAACCCGAGGACATGTGCCTTGTCGATCTGGATGCCAAGCAGCTCGCCGGCAAGCGACCCCGCACCAGCGAGTGCATGACCCACCTTGCCATCATGAAGCGCCAGCCGAAATGCAAGGCCGTCTGCCACGCCCACCCGACCCACGCGACCGCCTTCGCCGTCGCCGGCGTCCGCCCACCCCTGTGCATGGTTCCGGAAGCCGACGTCTTTCTTGGCGAAATCGGCATGGCCCCCTACGACACCCCGGGCACCCCGGAAGTTGCCCGCATCGTGGGCGAAACCGGCGTCAACCACATGTGTGTGCTCATGCTCAACCACGGTGTGATCACCTGGGGCAGCCATGTTGAGGACGCCTACTGGCGCATGGAAAACTGCGAAGCTCTCTGCCACACCGTCTCGGTGGCGGCCCAAATCAACCGCGGCAAAATGCTCACCATGACAGGCAAACAGGGCCAGGACCTGATCGATATCCGTAAGAGCCTGGGCATGGAAGATCACCGTGACGGGCTGGAGGAATGCCAGGTTTGTGACAACGAGGCCTTCAAGCCGGGCGTCTCCTTGTAATGCCGGCTGTGGAACATCCTTATTCTTACCCAACAAACTCAATACCATGAAAGTAACTATCATCGGCGGCGGTGGCCGCGTCGGCTCCAATGCCGCCTTCTGCCTGCAGTGCGCAGGCGTCGTTTCTGAAATCCAGATCCTCGACAACAACCAGGAGCTCGCCGACGGCGAAGCCCTCGACCTCCTCCACGGCGCGTCATCGCTCGCCGACCAACGCATCTACTCCGGCGACTACACCCGCGCGGCCGACTCCGACATCTTCATCATCACCGCCGGCCTGCGCCGCAAGCCCGATGAAAGCCGCCTCGACCTGATCAACCGCAACGTCGGACTGTTCTCCCAGATCCTCGACAGCATCAAGACCGCCGGCATGAAACAGGACGCCATTGTGCTTGTTGTCTCCAACCCGGTCGACATCCTCACCCACCTTGCGGTGAGTTTCCTCGGCCTGCCACCCAAGCAGGTGATCGGCCTCGGCACCATGCTCGACACCGCCCGCTTCCGCTCACTCATCGCCAACGACCTCGACCTTGCTCCGACCCAGGTCAAGGCCCTGATCCTCGGCGAACACGGCGACACCATGCTGCCGATCTGGTCGGCCGCCACCGTCGGCGGTCTGCCCCTCACCGGCGTCAAAGGCTGTGATCCCAACTACCAGCGCCAGATCTTCGACCGCACCAAGAAGAGCGGATCGGAAGTCATCTCGCGCAAAGGCGGCGCCGGCTGGGCCGTGGGTGCCACCATCGCCGAAACCGTGCACGCCATCGCATTGGACAAGAAGCAACTCCTGCCCGTCTCCAGCCTGCAAAACGGCTGCTACGGACTCAAGGACGTCTGCCTGAGCGTGCCCACCATCGTCGGCCGCGGCGGTGCCGAAAAGCACATCGAGATCGACCTCTGGCCGAAGGAGGTACAGGGTCTGCAAGCGTCGGCCCGCGCGCTCAAGGACATGCTCAAGAATGTTGCCGGCGCCTAGCGCGGTATTCCATCGACTAACATCAATCTCTCGCAGGGCCCCGTCGATCTTCCATGATTGACGGGGCCTTTTTCTATCTGTAGAAACCTCACCATTATAACCATCACCACATGACTCAGAACACCAGCTCTCACCCACCCGTCGTTGCCAAAAAGCACCTCGTCACCTTCATTCTGGTCACCGTTCTTTTCCCGCTCTGGGGCTTTGCCAATGACATCACCAACCCGATGGTGGCGGCATTCAAAAAGATCCTGCTCATCACGAATTTCGAAAGCTCACTGGTTCAGGCCGCCTTCTACGGAGGCTACTGTTTTATGGCAATTCCGGCCGCCCTCTTCATTAAAAAATATTCCTATAAAAAGGGAATCCTGGTCGGCCTCGCGCTCTATGCCGGGTCAGCACTTTTCTTCCCCATCGCCGGGCAAATGATGGCATTCTGGGCCTTCCTGTTAGCTTACTTCACGATGACCTGCGGACTGTCCTTTCTGGAAACAACAGCCAACCCGTATATCCTGTCAATGGGATCACCGGAAACCGCCACGCGCCGGCTCAACCTCTCCCAGTCGTTTAACCCGATGGGATCGATCTGCGGTATGTTTGTCGCCATGATCTTCATCCTTTCCAACCTGACTTCCGTCAAACACGATCCGGAGTTGGCACCCGTCCTCGCGACGGAAGCCCATAAACTCATTACCGAAGTCACCCAAGCTGAAGAGAAAAGCGCAATCAAGATCACCCACAAAAAGCTCAAGCCTGACACCATGTCACTTGATGCCGTCAAATGGGCAAAAATCCAGGAACTCGGACTCGGCAGCTGGGTCGGAGGCCAGGCCAGGTCGAATATCGAAAACTCGCTGGAGAAAAAATCAGATGTCAACTGGGATGAGGCACTCTCACTCATCCAAGCCGACCATCAACGCCTCGCCCAATCCCTCGCGGTCATATCGAACACTGAAACCACGGATGCCGAAAAATGGCAACGGCTCCAAGCCCAGTCACTCGACACGACCCTGACCGACAAACAAAGGGACCGCATCTCCGGGAAAATCGCCAAAAACAAGGAAGTCAACTGGGAGCAAAGCCCCATCCTCGACGGGTCACCCGATGAGGAGCAGGCGCGCACGCTCATTTCAAAAACCGACGCCAGCCAATGGACCGGCATCCAAAAAGCCGACCTCAATGTGTTGCAGGGCCCCTACTTCGCCATTGGCCTGGTTGTTGCCGTCTTCTTCTTCATTTTCCTCATTAAGAAACTCCCCGAAGGGCAAGGCGAAGATGACAAGTCACTGCACCTCAATGCCACCTTCCAACGCCTGTCTAAGAACACCAACTACGTGGGCGGCGTCATCGCCCAGGCATTCTACGTCGGGGTGCAAATCATGGTCTGGACGTTTATCATCCAATACGCCGGTAACGAACTCGGCATGAGAGCATCGACGGCGCAGGGCTACAACATCATTGCGATGTTCATCTTTGTATCCAGTCGCTTCATCTGCACGTTCCTGCTCAAGTACGTCAGCCCCGGCGGACTACTCTCGGCGCTCGCGGTCGGCGGCGGGGTATTGATCCTCGGCGTCATCTTCATCAAAGGCATGCCCGGGCTCTACTGCCTGATTGGTGTCTCCGCCTGTATGTCCCTCATGTTTCCCACCATCTACGGCATCGCCCTGGCCGGTCTCGGCGACGATGCCAAGCTCGGTGCCGCGGGACTCATCATGGCCATTGGTGGCGGCTGTCTGATGCCGCCGCTGCAAGCCGCCATCATGGACAAGGACGCCTTCCAGTTTGGCTCCATGACCCTCTCCAGCACCCGGGTATCCTTCGTGCTGCCATTCATCTGCTTTGTCGCCATCGCCATCTACGGGTATCTCGCCCACAGAAAACACATCGGCGAAGCCCGGTCCTAGTCACGGGCCAGCAAGCGCATCAGGTGAAGTTCTCCTACAGAGAACAAGACTTACCTAGCCCTGACCTAGCGAACGGACTGGGTCCGTTCACTAGGCTGGTATGAGATTCGCCGTTGGCGAAGACAGCCCGTGGCATCACGTGTTGGCCAAGGGCCAAATTCATACCGACTGTCCCGCTCTACCCGTTGATCACCATCACGTGTTGGCCAACGGCCAAATTCATACCGACTGTCCCGCTCTGCCCGTTGATCACCATCATGTGT
>JARFRT010000124.1 GCA_029287105.1 Akkermansiaceae bacterium
CCACGGTGGTATTCTTCGCCGCCTCGGCAAATCCGTGGGCGTCGTAAACCGGGTTGGCCGGCGTGAGAACGATGAGGGCATCCAGCTTCTTGGCATTGAGCGCACTGGTAAGCTGCTCGATGTCGCCGTATTCGCCGCGCCCGGTGATTACGGGTTTCAGCGTCTTGCCGTAGTTGCCGAGTGCGGTGTTGATCGCGATACAGATGTTTTGCAGTGCCTTGCTCTGGCGGGAGCCGGCGACGACGACCGATTTTCCGGCGTTCGCCTTGAGGTCGTTGGCGCACTCAAGGGCCCACTTGCTTTGCTCCGCGGTCAGCGCGGGGCCGCCGGTGACGGTGACGGATGCGCCGAGGTTGTTGGCGATGGCCGCGGCGATGGCGGCAATCTGGCTCGGTGCGATCCGCATGCGGTGGTCGGCCATACCGCCGGTAAGACTGAATCCACCTTCGACGACATAGAGCCGGTTCATCGCATCCTTGTCGGCTTTTCCGGTGTAGTCGGCACCTTCGATGAAGCGGTTTTTGTAAAACCCGCTGACAGGACCGTGCTGATCCAGCTCGAGGAAGTCGCTATCGAGGGAGAGCACGACCTTGGCCGTGGAGAAATCAGCGACCACATCGGCACCAGGGCCGAAGGCTGCGGCATTCGCCTGCTTGCGCTCTTCGCCGGTCAACGGCTCGTAGCTGTAGAAGCGGGCGTTGGCGAACTTTGCCTTCAGGTCCTTGACCAGTCGGCTGCGGGTAGGCGACTCATCCTCACCAAAGACAAAACCGATCGCGGCATCCGGTTGGGCAATCCCGGCGAGCGCCTGTTCAAACTCGGCGCGGGATTTCTTTTCGCCCTTGGCGAGAAACTCGCGGGACCGGGCCGGGTCGTACATGTCGAGAATCGACGCCTGGGTGAAGGAATCCGTTCCGCCGCGCGAATCAAACAACTTGTTCGGCTCGAGCTTGGTAGGTCGGCCGTCGTGGGTGGTGACCACCAAGGGCACGGCACCCTTGGCGCGCGGCATGGAGGTGGCGTAATGGAGCGGCTTTCCGGGGATGCTCCACTCGGGGGAATCGGCAAAGGGGACAATCAGGCTCTCGGGTCGACGGCAGGCAGCGAGCCCCATCCCTGCAAGCGCGGACGATGCGCCCATGAGCTTCATGAATGACCGGCGGGAAACTTCGCGCTCCTCCTCCGTTTCCATCTGGGACGACCCCTCGACGAATTCACGCTCCAGCGCGTCTTGAAAGCGTTCTGTACTCTCCAGCTCGCCGAGGCTACGCCAGGTTTTGGTTCCGCCCTTGTTCACGGGGGTGTCTGGCTGGTTGATCTTCCGATTGCTCATGTGCTTGATAGGAAATAGGTAGGATAAAGGGGGAAAACGGGGGCGGTTTTCGAGAAAATAGGATAGCGGGGGGACAAACGATTAACGGTGACAAGTGAAGCAGCTCTCCTTCGGATGGATGCTCCAGTTTTTCTTCAGCAGCTCACCCAATTCTTTCTGCGTGGTGATGCGCTCACCCTTCTCGTTTTTAATCTCATTCTTCGCGAGATAGCCCTCGGCGTTGTAATCGAGATTGTAGACTTCCTCCAGCGGACGAAGGTGATTCTCAGGCTGGCGGTGGCAGTCGAGACAGAATGCCATACTCAGATCCTTGGCGTGATAAACTTTCTCCATCTTGTGGATGTCACCGTGACAAGAGACACAGGAAACCCCGCGATTCACATGCGCAGAGTGGTCAAAGTAAACGTAGTCGGGTGACTTGTGAACGCGAACCCACTGGATCGGCTTCTTCACAGCACCTTCAATCGGAGCGTGATCCGCATCGACCCCCATGGCGGCACGCAGCGGAGCCAACTTCGGGTTGCCTTTCTGGATGTGCTGGTGACAGTTCCAACAGGTATTCGCCGTCGGCACACCGGCGCTGGCGGATTTATCCACCGAACTGTGGCAGTAACGACAGTCGATACCTACCTGCCCCGCATGGAGTGCGTGATCATAGGCAATCGGCTGATCGGGCTGGTAGCCCACGCGCTGGGCCTTCGGGGTAGCATAATACGAAAAGGCTGCGGTGAGCCCCAGTACTACAAAAATCACACATACCGCTATCTTAAGCGGCAGTAAGTTGGTCCATCGCGGGAAAAAATTAGCCATGTCGTCCCGCGGGTTCTAGGTCTTATGCCAGAATTCACAAGAAAAATTTTGAAACATTTTCAGCGCGAATCACGTGTCCGATCGGCCAACGTCAAGGGCTGGGGAAGCGCGCCCATCCGATGGTTTTCAATGGTTGGCCCGATCCAAACAAGGCGAACGACAAGGCACCCGTTACTGTCACAACAGGTCGGCATCCCGCAGCCACACCCCTTGACAAGTTTCAAAAATATCGGGGGCGACGCCCTATCCAACTCACGTCGGCCTGGGAACCTGCACTAATTATCTTGTCGGTGTCCACCAGGGGGAATTACATTCGAACTCATGAAAACACCTCGATCCCTTTCAGGCCTGCTCAAGATTTCCCTCTTCCTGTGCGCCACGCAGATAGCGTCTACCGCCGCCGACAAACAAGACGCTCGACTGGCGCAGTTGGATGCCTACTGGGCCGAGGTGTCTCGCTCGGTCCGCGAGGGGGATTTCAAGGGATACACGGCCACCTGCGACCCGCAAGGAGTCCTTGTCTCGGTCACTAAAATGACCAGCCAGCCACTCTCAGTGGCGCTGGCACGCTGGGAAAAGGACTTCACCGACACCAAGTCGGGCAAGGTGAAGGCCACGGTGGAGTTCCGGTTTTCCCAAAGGGTCGGCGATGAAAGCACCGCGCACGAGACTGGCATTTTCTGCTACTCCACCCTGGATTCCGAGGGTAAACGCAACCAGGAACACCTGCACTTCGAATCATTGCTGGTCAAAAGAGAAGATGGCTGGAAAACCATGATGGAGTATCAAAAATCCAAGGCAACCCCGCAAGAGTGGGATGCCCTGGCGAAAAAGGTCAATAAGAAGAAGAGCAAAAAGAAAAAGGGCAAAAAAATCGGATGGATCGAACCTGTCGTCCAGAAAATCGAAGGATGGACGGTGCATGTCGACCCCCAGTTGCTCACCGGGGCACACCAGGAGGAAGGAAAGAAGGCCATCGCCATGCTACGCAACCACCTGCAGCGGATCGCCATCCTCGTACCCGAAAAACCTCTCAAGGGATTGAGGAAAGTGGAAATCTGGCTGGAACATGCCCACCCGGAGCTGGCTTCCATGCAATACCACCCCGGTGCACAATGGCTGATCGATAAAGGCTACGACCCCCGACTCAACAAAAAGGTCCACA
>JARFRT010000138.1 GCA_029287105.1 Akkermansiaceae bacterium
GATCAACATCACAGTGCCCGGGGTCGAGGCGCGATATGTCAGAGTCTTGGCGGAGGGGATGTGGTCGCGCGATAACGGGTATGTTTTCGGCCTGTCCGAGCTGCAGGTATACTGCTCGAACCGCAATCTGGCATTGGGCAAACGGGTCTACACCAAAGATATAACGGACAAGCCACCGGAGGCCGGCTGGGCTCCGGCCCATCTGGTCGATGGCTACACCAGCCGCCACCGCTTGATCGAGTGGCCGGAATATCTGCGACTGATGGACAAGCGGGGTACACTGGGAAGAGAGAGAGCCACATTAGAGCATCAGCGGGACGACAAACTATTGCTGGGAAAACGGATACTCGGTGGCACGGCGGCATCGGTGGCCGTCTTTGTGGTAACGGCGTGGATCTGGGGGATGGTGAGGCATCGGCTGCTGAGGAGGCGCGAGGCGGAGCGGCTGCGGCAACAGATCGCCAGGGACCTGCACGACGACATCGGCAGCAATCTCGGCGGGATCATCCTATTGAGCGAAATGGGCAGCCAGCACAGCCAGGACGAGGAGTCGCGCAGTGACTTTCAGTCAATCCATCAGGTGGCGGAAGAAGCTTCCTTATCAATACGTGATATTGTATGGCTGATCCAGCGCGATCGGATCGGGCTGAAGGACCTTGTCACACGTATGCGGCAGTCGTTGAGGATGATCGTGAATCATTCGAGTGTGGCGCTGGAGGTCGAACCGGCGGGGTTCCGGGATCGGCCATTGAGCCTGTTGTTCCGGCGGCATGTGTTTTTGGCCTACAAGGAGGTATTGAACAACGTGCGCAAGCACGCGCAGACCGACAGTGTCACGGTGAAGATCGAGATCCATTCCGACCGCCTACGGTTCAAGGTTCGTGACGAAGGGGTCGGGTTTGACCCTGAAGAGGCTGGCGATTCAGGATATGGAATGACCAACCTGAAGCGTCGCGCCTCAAGGATATCGGGCAGCATTCGCATCGACAGCGCTCCCGGCAAGGGAACCGAAGTCATTTTTGAGGCACCATTCCCCAAGTAACTGACCCGCAAACAATCGAATGAAAAACGAAACTGAAATTTGGCTGGTGGAAGACAATCAGATCTTTGCCACCGGCGTGCAGCGTGTGCTCAACCACATGGACGACATGAAGTGTGGCGGTCACTACAGCTCCGTCGAAAAAGCCTTTGCCGCATTGGAATCCGGCAGGAAACCGGATATTATATTGTTAGATGTGCAACTGCCCGGGATGGACGGGATCTCAGCATTGTCACATTTCAAGAGCATGGCGCCCGAGGCGAAGGTCGTCATCCTGACTGTGATCGATGATGCGGAAAAAATCTTCCGGGCGGTATGTGCCGGAGCGTCAGGTTACATGCTGAAGTCGTCCTCATCGGCACAGATCGCCGAAGCTATCAAGCAAGTCATAGATGGAGGGGCACCCATGACACCTGAAGTGGCGCGCAAGGTCCTGGACACATTGGCAGACAATGAGGATCAGAAGGATCAGAAGGATGCCACCTATGAGATAACGCCACGCCAGCGCGACATCCTGCGCCTCATGGCCGATGGCTTGGTGAAGAAGGAAATTGCCGACGCTCTGAATATCAGCATAAATACAGTATCAACACACATGCAGAGGGTCTATGAGAAACTGCATGTGACCACCAACACGGGAGCGGTAGCCAAGGCCCTGCGGAAAAAGCTAATCTGACTCACGGTAAGGGTTTTGCATTTGAGCGCTCGATCAAAGCCGGTGTGCCAACCACTGGGGTTGATCGTCAATCACCTGCCCGTTCGGCGTTCTGAAAGAAGATTTTTGGGCCTCCTCTGCCCCCGCCAATGTCATACGATAGCATGACTAGCCAAATTGACTGACTTGGTTCTTAATCATAGTGCAGATGGAAAAACACCAGCAAAAACACATCTCGCAAACCACAAATCCAACAACATAATCCTGATAAAAATATGAAATTAACGAAACTATCCATCCTATTGTTAGTTGCCAACTTAGCAACTTCGTCAGCAGATGCAGCAATAACAAGTCTGCTCGCCGATCCGGCTTCGGCGATTTCCAGTGAAGACTGGGATACAGGAGCACTTGCAAATTTGTGGGCTGGATCTCACAATGACGGCACATTACTCACCAATATGGATACTGGCTGGCAACCCACCGGCGCGTGGAGTGGCGCTGCAATTTCAACCGGTTCTGATTCGGATGGCTACCTGAGCGACAGCCTTAATTCACACACCATTGTCCTGAACATGGGATCATCGGTGTCATTCAGTGGTTTCCTCCATGCCCAGCGGCATCAAGCGGCCGGTGATTCAGTGAAAACGATGCAGTTCTGGGCCACCAACACGGATCCGGGTGCTAACACCACCACGATTGCCAGTACCTACTTTGGCACCACCCCTGATGCCAGCGTGGATGTCAACATTGGCGACAGGAATCTACATAGCTACGAGTTTGGCGGCACCGAGCTTACAGGCCAATACGTAGTAATGCGCTGGATCTCGAATGGAGCTGCCAACCCCGGTGGCTACGTGTTCCAACTCGGTGAGAGTGACCTCGTGCCCGAGCCCTCCACAACAGCGCTCATCGGACTCGGTGGTCTCGCGCTGTTCCTACGCCGCCGCCGCTAATTCGACCAAAGTCAAATTCAACAAGGCCGCTGCATGGGTTCATGCGGCGGCTTTTGTTAGCCCCGAACAACCTAGTCCTGTAAAAAATTTCCTGCTTTAGATGAAATCTCACCTACGATCACTCACACGTCTCGCATTGGCTTTAAGTTCCTGCCTGGCGCCCATCTACGGCCAGTCTGTCCTTCTCGCCGGATTCGATGGAAACAATACCTATATCATCGATAAGGGACTCGGTGCAGGGGAAGAACCCGGCGGCATTTACCAAAGTGAAGGTGATAAACACATCAGAGATCCCCATC
>JARFRT010000167.1 GCA_029287105.1 Akkermansiaceae bacterium
TGACCGTCAACGGCGGCAGCGACACCGATACCCAGATCACCATGACCGCCAACACGGCGAGCGATCCGTCCGGAGTCGAGTATTACTTTACTGAGACCAGCGGCAATCCGGGCGGCGGCGACAGCGGCTGGCAGGACAGTCCGACCTACACTGACACCGGTCTGACACCCGGCATCCTCTACACTTATACGGTGACGGTACGCGACAAGAGCGGCAACCAGAACACCGCAGCCCCGTCGGCAGCCACTTCGGCCACCACCACGGGCACCGCTCCGAATATCTTCACCACCTACGTTGCCAATCCCACATGGGGACTGGCCGCGGGTGACAAGGGCCCGGAGGCCGACCCCGACGGCGACCGACTTTCGAACAGCCTGGAAGCATGGCTCGGAACGCATCCCGGAGAACATAACCCGTTTGTCACCAGCCTCGCCTCCACCGCCACCACGGTCACCTTCACTCACCCGCAGAACGAGAACCCACCGACCGACCTGACCGGTTACTACGAGTGGTCAGCCAACCTGACCGACTGGTACACCAGCGGTAACGGACCCGCCGGCGGCGCGACCGTGACTTTCGTGCCGGTCACCAGTGGCGCTGTCACCACCGTCACGGCGACCTCCAGTGAGGCGTTCGGCCGGATTTTCCTGCGTGCCGGAGTGAACCAAAACTGAGGGAACTGAGGGAACTGAGCCATGCAGGCAACCTGCCTGCTCCCGACACTCGAAAACCCCCAAAGTCATTGACCTGGCCAAGGTCACTGGCCCACTATATCACCCCATGAAAAAGTTCCCCGTGCTGCTGACACTCGCTGTGCTTCTCAACACCGCCCACGCCCAGACTCCCGGAACCGTCAAAAAACCGGAGCCGGCCAACAGCGCAATCATCCCGGCCCATCGATTGGCACTCAAAGGCTGGAAGGCACGCCACGAAAAAATCGTCAAAAAGGTGCAAGCGGGCGACCCCCAACTCGTCTTGATTGGCGATTCCATCACCCATAGTTGGGATGGCAAGGACCGCGCGGAACTCCGGCAGCAATACCTGGACCGATACAACACGATTAACCTCGGAATCTCAGGGGACAGGACAGAGAACGTCATCTGGCGATTACAAAATGGCGAGTTTGATGGCATCCATCCCAAGGTGGCCACCCTGTTGATCGGAACCAACAACACCGATGGCAATCACTACCTTCAAATCAGCACACCCGCTGAACTTGCCGCCGGGATAGGGAAGATTTGTTCGATTGTCAGAAAGAAATCGCCGGACACCGAAATCATCTTACTGGGAATCCTTCCCTACGGATACAAACCGAATCACAGGGATGAAATCAACAAGGCCACCAACAGAATCATCTCCCGGTTCCCCGAAAAAGATCCTAAAATCCACTACCACGACCTCGGCCATCTCTTTCTCAAGGAGCACGGCAAAGTCAGAAGGGACCTGATGCCGGATTATCTACACCCCAACGGCGAAGGCGACAAATTGATCTTCGAGGCCCTCGCGCCGGTCATCTCGGAACTGATGCGGAAATAAAGGGAGGTGTTGATACTGCCGCCCCCCCTTCGCGGGCAGAACGCCGCAGGCCCAAGGAGGAGGGACACTCCTGTCCCTCGGCAACCCAGGCCGATCACCCCAAGACAAGCCACCTCACCCATCCTCCGCTGTGGACAAGAGTGTCCACACTCCCTATTCGTCCCCGAATAGGCGGAAATTGGCCGTTCCGGCGCCAATGGGGGCATATTTTTCAACTTTAGGGTGGCACGTTGCGCCGATCTCCCATTATATCCGCCTCCGACGCCTACGGGATGTATCCACAAGGGATTTACCATCCCCCCGGCGCCCCCCCCCGCAACAACCAACGAAAACATGGGAAAGACTCTATTCGACAAGATTTGGGATGCGCACGCCGTGACAGAGATGTCAGACGGGCCAACACAGCTGTACATTGACCGCCAGTTCGCACACGAGGTCACATCACCCCAGGCATTCAACAGCCTGAGGGAGCGTGGATTGTCCGTGCTGCACCCGGAAAAAACGATTGCCACGCCGGATCATAACATCCCGACCTGGAATCAGGACATGCCCATCACCGATCCCATCTCCAAATTCCAGGTGGAAACCCTGACCAAAAACTGTGAGGAGTTCGGTATTACCCTCTACGGCCTCGGCAACAACAAGAACGGTATCGTCCACGTGGTCGGCCCTGAAAATGGCTACACCCTGCCCGGCATGACCATCGTCTGCGGTGACAGCCACACATCAACCCACGGCGCCTTCGGCACGATTGCCTTCGGCATCGGCACCAGTGAAGTCGAAATGGTACTCGCCAGCCAGTGTATCCTCCAGCCGCGCCCCAAGCGTATGCTCATCAGCATCGACGGTGATCTCGACAGGGGGGTTGCGTCCAAGGACATCATCCTCTATATCATCTCCCAATTGTCCACCGGCGGCGCCACCGGCTATTTTGTCGAATTTGCCGGCACCGCCATCACGGCATTATCCATGGAGGCCCGCATGACACTCTGTAACATGAGTATCGAAATGGGTGCCCGCGGCGGCCTGATCGCGCCCGACCAAACCACCTTCGATTATGTCGAGGGTCGTGAGTTTGCCCCCAAGGGAGCCGACTGGGACAAGGCGCTGGCCTACTGGAAAACGTTAAAGACAGATGACGACGCGGAATTTGACAAGAGCCACTATTTCAAAGCATCCGACATCGAACCGATGATCACCTACGGCACCAACCCGGGAATGGGTGTGGGTATTACGGGTTCCATCCCGACACTGGATGACATTGACCCCGCCGGCCAGGCGTCGTTCAAACAATCGATGCAGTACATGGGCTTTGAGCCGGGCGATCAATTGATCGGCAAGAAAATCGACTATGTGTTCATCGGCTCATGCACCAACGGCCGGATCGAGGACCTGAGAACATTCTGTGACTTTATCAAGGGCAGGAAAAAAGCCGATGATGTGGTTGCCTGGATTGTCCCCGGAAGCCGCAAGGTCGAAAAACAAGCCCGCGACGAAGGCCTCATCCCTATTCTTGAGGAAGCAGGATTCGTGATGCGCCAACCCGGATGCTCCGCCTGCCTCGCCATGAACGACGATAAAGTGCCCGCCGGCAAGTACAGCGTTTCGACATCCAACAGGAACTTCGAAGGACGCCAGGGCCCCGGGGCACGGACGTTATTGTCAAGCGTGCTGACCGCCGCCGCCGCCGCCGTCACCGGCGTCGTCACCGACCCCCGAACCATGCTGCAGGACTAACATGTTGCAGGACCAACCCACTTCATCAACCACCCAACCATCAGAACCATGGCAATCGAAAAATTTTCAACCCTGACCTCGACATGCATCCCGCTCGCTATCGAAAACGTGGATACGGACCAAATCATCCCGGCCCGTTTTTTAAAGGCGACAACCAAGGAGGGCTTCGGAGACAACCTGTTCCGCGACTGGCGCTACGACAAGCAGGACCAGCCGAAGGCAGATTTCGTACTGAACGACCCTACCTACAGCGGCCAGGTCCTCGTCGGCGGCAAAAACTTTGGCAGCGGGTCAAGCCGCGAGCATGCCGCCTGGGCCCTCGCCGGATACGGCATCAGAGTCGTCGTCTCCAGCTTCTTCGCCGATATCTTCAAGGGCAACGCGCTCAATAATGGCGTTCTTCCCGTGCAGGTGTCCGATGGCTTCCTGTCACAACTCTTCGCCGCCATCGATACGGATGCCCAAACCACGGTCACCGTCGACCTGCCGGCACAAAGCATCACCCTCGATGCCACAGGCGCATCCGAAAACTTCGAGATCAACGGGTATAAGAAGAATTGCCTGGCCAACGGGTACGACGACATCGACTACCTCTTGAGCAACAAGGCACAAATCGAAGCCTGGGAGAAAACCAGCTTCTATTAAAGCCATGCACGTGCATACACGCGCGCGTCAGTCCGCCGCTTAGGAAACTCCCCCTTCACCAGCTCGCAGCCACCCAATAAGGAACTATGCACATCGAAATAATGGATACCACGCTCCGGGATGGCGAGCAAACGTCCGGGGTCTCATTTTCGGCGCATGAAAAGCTGAGCCTGGCCAAAATCCTGCTCGAAAACGTCAAGGTGGACCGACTTGAGGTGGCATCGGCAAAGGTGTCCGACGGCGAGTTTCAATCGGTCAAAAAAATCACCACGTGGGCAAAAAAACAGGGGTGCCTCGATCGAATCGAGGTGCTTGGCTTTGTCGATGGCAAGGTGTCGGTCGATTGGATTACCGGCGCAGGCGGGCGTGTCATCAACTTGCTGGCCAAGGGGTCACAGCACCATGTCGAACAACAGCTACGCAAGACCCCGGCGCAACACCTCGAAGACATCCAGGGCGTCATCGCCTATGCCACCAGCCAGAATGTCGCCGTAAACATCTACCTCGAGGATTGGTCGAATGGCATGGCCAATTCCCCGGAATACGTCTTTTTCATGGTCGACGGATTGAAGGACACCGGGATCAAGCGCTTCATGCTGCCCGACACCCTGGGGGTGCTGAACCCGGACCAAACCTACGATTTCTGCCACCAGATGGTCACGCGCTACCCCGACCTCTGGTTCGATTTTCATGCGCACAACGATTACGACCTCGCCGCTGCCAACGTTTTCAGTGCGGTCAAGGCCAAGGTGCGCGGCATCCATGCCACCATCAACGGCATGGGGGAAAGGGCCGGCAACGTGCCGCTCTCCAGCGTGATCGGCGTGATTCACGATCAACTCAAACAAACCACCCATATCGATGAAAGCTCCATCAACAAGGTGAGCCGGATCGTGGAAACCTATTCAGGTGTTAGAATACCGGCGAACAAGCCGGTGATCGGCGAGTTTGTGTTCACCCAGACCGCCGGCATCCACGCCGACGGCGACTCCAAGGCGAACCTCTATTACAACGACCTGCTCCCGGAACGATTCGGGCGCACCCGCGAATACGCCCTGGGCAAAACATCCGGCAAAGCGAACATCCAGAAAAACCTGCAGGAGCTCGGTATCAGCCTCGATCATGACGACATGAAACGGGTGACCAACCGGATCATCGAACTGGGCGATAAAAAGGAACGCGTCACCAAAGAAGACCTGCCCTTCATCATCGCCGATGTCCTGGGGAATAATTCCGAGAAGCACGACATCGAGGTGGTCAATTACTCGCTGTCACTCACCCAGGGGCTGAGCCCGGTGGGCACGGTGCGCGTCAGGATCAAAGGCGAACTTTACCAGGAGACAAGCACCGGCGACGGCCAATACAACGCCTTTGTCAAGGCCCTCTGGAAAATCTACAAACGCCTGGGCAAAGAGCATCCCTCCTTGATCGACTACTCGGTCACCATTCCCCCGGGTGGCCGGACCGACGCCCTCGTGGAAACAACCATCCTGTGGAACTTCAAGGGCAAGGAATTCAAAACCAGAGGACTGGATGCCGACCAAACCGAGGCCGCCATCCAGGCAACGATCAAGATGCTCAACATCATCGAGGAATAATCAAAACCCACCAACAAATACCCGACTGCTCGATGACCCGAAAGGATCAAGCAGCCAACAAATCATCACTATGAAATTGAATATTGCAGTACTGGCAGGAGACGGCATCGGCCCGGAAATCATCGATCAGGCACTTAAAGTCACCCAGGCGGTGTGCGACAAGTTCGGCCATGAACTCACCTACGAGCACGCCCTGACCGGCGCCTGCGCCATCGACGCGGTCGGCGAACCCTACCCCGATTCGACGCACGCGTTGTGCATGAAGTCGGACGCCGTCCTCTTTGGCGCCATCGGCGACCCGAAATACGACAACGACCCGAAAGCCAAAGTCCGCCCGGAACAGGGACTGCTCGGCATGCGCAAAAAACTCGGCCTTTACGCCAACCTCCGCCCCGTCGTCACCTTCCCCTCGCTGATCCATAAGTCACCCCTGCGCAGGGACCTTGTCGAGGGTGCCGACTTCATGTGTATCCGCGAACTGACAGGCGGCATCTACTTCGGGGAAAAAGGCCGGTCCGAGGACGGGAACACCGCATTCGACACCTGCACCTACAACCGTGAGGAAATCGAGCGCATCCTCAAACTCGGCTTCGAGTACGCGATGAAGCGCAACAAGAAACTCACCATCGTGGATAAAGCCAACGTGCTCGAAACATCCCGCCTGTGGCGCGAGGTCGGCCAGGAAATGGTCCCCGATTACCCCGAGGTCACAACCGAATTCATGTTTGTCGACAATGCCGCCATGCAGCTGATCCAGTGGCCGAAGAACTTCGATGTCATGGTGACTGAAAACATGTTTGGCGACATCCTCACCGATGAAGCCTCCGTGATCACCGGCTCGCTCGGCATGCTCCCTTCCGCATCCATCGGCGTGCACACCAGCGTGTTCGAACCCATCCACGGCTCCTACCCGCAGGCCGCAGGAAAAGATATCGCCAACCCGCTGGCCACCGTCCTTTCAGCCGCCATGATGTTCGAATACGCCTTCCAACTCATGGACGAAGGCGCACTGATCCGCGAAGCCGTGGAAGCTTCCCTGCAGGAGAAATACGTCACCGAGGATATCGCCGAGGAAACCGCCTACAAAACCTCCGAGGTCGGCGACTGGTTGTCCGATTATATCAATAAGAAATAATCCCCTGATCGAGTCCTAACAAAAATCAACCAAAAAGCCCGGGAAGTGATTCCCGGGCTTTTTAGTTGTAGGTCAAGAGGTTGGAAAACTCTTTTACACCAAGCGCTCATCAATGGTGATTTGGAGTGCGGATGGCTTGCCTCCGCTTTTTTCTGAGTCGGCTTGCCGATCTCTGTTCCGGCGATAGCCGCA
>JARFRT010000264.1 GCA_029287105.1 Akkermansiaceae bacterium
AAAAAAAACGACCCCCACGCCATTGACGGCGTCAAGAACCGCGGCTCGAAAGCCGCCCGGTTCCCCTGGCTGCGGGTCTCGTTTTTTATCCTCGTCTGCGGCCTGATCGTCATCGCCCAAGGCCCACTGCCGGGGAAAATCTGGAGGAAAATCAAAAGTAGCGCGAAGCAGGAAAGCACCCGCCAGCCCGGTAAACAGCCCGCCGAACGGGAGATTCCCACACCTCCTGTGACTCCAACACCTCCGGCCCCTCCCGTCAAAAAACCGGCCCCCCCCGTGCCCAAGGCACCCGCCGATCACACCGCAACCAGCGGTGGCGACATCCGCAAGATGTCCAAGGGGATCCAATTGAAAACCAAGGTCACCGTGGAAAAGGGCGGGGCGGCATCCATCGAGCGCAAACGCGACGACAGCTATAGCGCCTCCTACGAACTCAAGGTCCGCCTGCCCAAGGCAACCACCACCCTGGCCGAACTCCAGCAAAGCAACCCGAAACTCGGCACCGTGCTTCCCGGCCTCGCCGAAATGCTCCCCAAGGCAGCGGTGTCACGCTTTTTTTACCAGCTCTACGAAAACAAAACCACACGCCTGAAGGCAAAGTCGACCACACTCAACGAGCTGATGACGCGGCACAATTTCTACGATTGTGAAACCATCCTCAACCTGAAACACCCGCGCACCGGACGACGCGCACTGCTCGTGCAAGCGGAAATGGATGTTGTCTCCGATGGCTCCGACGGCGACCGCCTGCCGGTCATGCCCGATAAAATCGTCAACTCCAGCTACTACCAACCGATGACGAGCTACGGCTGGAGAAAAACGGGGAAAACCCCGAACCCGCTCATCGAAGGGTGGAAAAATCGAATCAAAAATGCCGAGACGGAAATCGCCCGGGCCAATACCAAATCCGACCGGAAAACCTGGCTGCGTGCTCGGATTAAAAAGATCAAACGCGAGATCGAGGACATGGAGGCCCGGAGTTATTTGATCGCCGACTACGATCCCTTCATCGTCATGCCCGTCAACATGTTGTCCTTCCGGGGTGACCAACACGCGGCCCGTATCGGCGACTACGCGGTCGTCATCTACGGCGATCAGATCTTCCCCGCCATCGTCGGTGATGCCGGTCCCAGTTTTAAAGTCGGGGAGGCCTCGCTGCGGATGTGCAAACAGATTAACAACCGGTCCGGCATCTATTCCCGCCCGGTCAGCGACCTCACCGTGACCTACATCGTCTTCCCCGGGTCAGCGGACAAATTCCAGGCACCTGATTACACCCGCTGGCACACCCGCTGCGCCAGCTTGCTCACCGAACTCGGTGGCCTCGGGCCGTCGACCACGCTGCACAGCTGGGCCAACACCCTGCCGATGATCGACAAAAAGCAGAATCAGGCCGGAGGCCAGTAAGCGTGCTGAGCCGAGGTTCATAGCGGCATTTCCCGATGCCGTCTGGTTGGCGCCTTCCTTGAAGCATGTTCCATCTGGAGGTGCTGATGAAGGCTCCAGCCTTTGGCCGTCCTGAGTCTCAGGTGGCGCAACGCGAAGTGGAAGTGGTCGATGGCTTCCTTGTGGAGTCGTCCCTGGTTGCCTTTGAGCGCAACGATTTGCTCCCGCAGGCAGGGTGTAAGGGCTCCAAAGTGGTGCTTCATGTGATCTCCTGTGCGGGGATCTTCGGGGGTCTCAAGGCTTCAAAGGCGTCGGGAAGCCAGCCGCGATAGTCTATTTTGTTAGGATTGCGAGGCGTTGCTGATGATGTAGTCACATCATGTTAGGTACAAGCCTTGATTGACACTGGCATTGTATTTTCCCTGGCTTGGTCGCCATGAGGTTTGTCTAGCGAAAAATGGGTCGACGTGGATTATGATTTCAGATAGTGTTAGTGGATAGGTGTTTAACAAGAGATTTGAATCCCTCTGTTTGGCGATGCTGAGAATGAAGTGTCAGCTGAATTCCGCTAGAAGGCGGCATCTCATAATGATGCTAACTAAAAACCTAACCCGTTATACCTATGAAAAAATGGCCATTAATCGTCGCGTTGTTGTATGCAGCTATCCTCTATGTTTTGCTGCTCCCGTTAAGCTGGGTTGCATTCCTCCCTCAAGCTATCCTGGAATTATCAGATTACACTGACAATTTAGGCGAGTGGCAGACGTGGATGGTCCTTGCAATCATGGTCATTGCTCAGTTTGCAATCCTTCGGGTTCCTGTGGCTGCAGCCAGTGGCAGGCCAGTTCGACGGCGATCCATTTGGGTCACGGCTATTGCTGCAGCCTTTATGATGGGGCTATTAGTCTTGGGGGGAGCGTTGTCGCTCATGGAATGGATTGATCGTATGGAGGGGAAGGAGGGTGATTATGGGATGTTGGCGGTGCTGATTTCAGGACTCCTCAGTTGGGTTTTCTGGGCCATCTACTTTTATCGAAAAACATCGGCTTCGCCAGTCGCTGAGATGACCCCCACCCTCCAGAAGTATTTGTGGAGGGGATCCATCCTGGAGTTGCTGATCGCTGTGCCGACCCACATTGTTGTCAGACAACGCGACGATTGCTGCGCTGGCTTTTTAACGTTTATCGGCCTCACCTGTGGAGTAGCCGTCATGCTATTTGCGTTCGGTCCATCCCTCTATTTCTTGTTTGCCGCACGATGGCGGCGTCTACACCCATCAGAGCGGGATCCTAGCATTGACGATTGACCTGGAAACCGCCGAAGAGTGAAGACTTTTCGCTACGAAGAATTCCCGTTGGGGGTGTTTACGGGGACATGTGACCCAATACTTGTAGCGCAAGTTTGTGCAGGGGTTGGTTGTTTTGAGGTGGGTTGGTTGTGAGGACTTGTTGCAGGGTGGTAACATCGATGACTTGTTGGCCGGGTAGTTTGACGCGGTCGCCATAGAGGTGGTTGAGCAGTCGCTTGCCGGTGTGGGTGTAACGGGTTTTCCCGGATGGATTCATGGCGGTAGCCTGCCCCTGCCGGGCGAGGTAGAGGAGGTCGAAGACGATCAGGCAATCCTGATAGATTTGCTGATCGGTTTTCCCATGGGCGGCGAGGTGGTCGATGTGTTTTTTGACGGCAACCGACAGCGAGTTCGGGCCATTACGCCAGGCGAAGACATCGTTGACGATCGCGTTGACCGCGATCAGTGCGGTGTTTTTCTTTTTGATGTGTCTTTTGATGAAGCCGGTGAAACTGCAGTCGGGGCCGCGGTGAAAGTAGTTGGCGCCAAAGAAATCGTAGGTCACGCCGGCGGGTGGTTTTTGCCCTTGCCGGATAAAGACAAAGGTCGGGTTTTCGTCGAGATAGCTGGTGATGACCCACGCTCAGGCAGAGCTCTCGATCTGCACCTTTTCCTCGTTGTTCTTGGTTTCTGCCGGTAGCGGGAGACGGCTTGTCTTGACGAGGGCCAGCGCCAGGACAGGGACCCAGCGGGGCGGAAATGCGCGGGTGTGGGTTCGGGTCATGCTTGGGGGAGGATGCAGGGGGTGTGGGTGAGGATCAGTCGGTAGGTGGATGCCGGGTCGGGTGGCTCCGGGGTGAGGGCCTGGAGCGGTCGGGTGCCTGCGTGGCTGAGGTGGGAAACGTATCCGTGCGGGTGGAAGTGGCTACGCAGTAGGCTGAATCCCGTTTCGCCCGGTGCGCAGGGTGTCAGGCGAGCCCGTTCGGGGCGGAAGGTGAGGATTTCGCCGGGCATCGGCGGATCGGTTCCCACAGGCAGGGTGATCAGGCTGCGGCACGCTTGCCACTCTGCGTGGGTGAGGGAAGAAAGCGCGCCGGTGAGTCGTGCGGCGGTGAGGGTGGTCGGGGCGAGGTAGATTTGCCCGGGCGGTCCGGTGTCGATGATGCTGCCGTGGGCGAGGATGGACAGGCGGTGGGCCACGCCGAGGGCTTCCCGGGACGACTGTGAGATCCAGAGGACCGAGACGAGCGGGTTGGCGTCATCGGCGAGTGCTTCCTGAATCCATGTTTCCGCTTCGGCGGTTCTGGCCGGGTCCAGGTAGGCGAATGCCTCGTCGATGACCAGGAGCTCGGGTTGGAATGCCATGGCGCGGGCGATGCTCAGTCGTTGTTTTTGTCCGTGGGAGAGCTGGCCGGCCTTGGTTTTGGCGACACCGGCGAGCTCTGATTTTTCCAGCCAGTGTCGCGCCTGTTTTTGGTCCCCGGCGATCGACATGTTTTGGCTCACCGTGAGTTCGGGCCAGACGACAAAATCTTGTTGCATCACCATGGTGCGTCGGTTACCGGTGCCCTCGACGGTTCCCGAATCGGGGGTTTCAAGTCCTGCGATGATGCGCGCCACGGTTGTTTTGCCTGCACCATTGCTGCCCATGAGCATATGGATCTCGTGCTTGCGGAGTTGCAGGCTCAGCTCGTGCAGCACCTGGTGGCGGCCGTAGGACTTGTTGATGTGACGCAGGTGGATCATCGCTGGCAGAGGTGGGAGGTGACGGTGATTGTTGAGAATATCACGAGTGATATCAGGAGCTGGATGAGACAGAGCGCCGAGATCAGTTGGGGCTGGTCGAAGTGCAGCATGGTTTCGATGGTGAGCGCGAGGGTGGAGCCGTCAGGCGGGTAGTTCAGCAGGGAGGCCGGCACCTCCTTCATCGCCATCAGGAATCCCAGACCGAAGAGGAGCAGGAAACGCGGGAGCAGCACAGGCCTGGCTAACAGGGCGAATTGTTTCAGGTCGCCGATATGATAGAGCCGTCGGGTGTCCGACCGGGCTGTGGCGTTTCGGGGGAATGCCAGCGAGGCGGGCAGCAGGAGAATCGGGAGCAGGATCAGGGCATTAACCAGGACGATCCGCTCCAGGCCGGCAGCGCCCGCTGAGTTTTCGGCAAACCAGTGGACCGCGCCAATCCCGGTGCACAGGGGCGGTATGATGAGAAGCAGCAGGGCGGGCAGGGCGAGAGCCGCGCGGGCATTGACGATCGAGCCAAGGTAGACCAGGGCAAAACAGGTCATGGTGGCAATCAATGACGCGCTGGACGCTACCACGAGCGTGTTTTTGATATCACCCGAGTACTGCAGGATGGTCTGGATGGCGGTGGTCAGGCTTTCCATGCCTGCAAGGTCGCCAATCAGCCCCGCGACCGGGAGCACGAGGCCACAGAGGGGGATGAGGGATAAGCCGAAGAGGCGCGCGAGTTTCTGGAGGCGGCTGTTTGTGTTCTCGCGGGCATGAGGCAACGACCGGATATTGGCGGCGAGTGCGGGTGACATCCAGACGATGAGGACCAGGGTTGGCACGGCATAGATCAGGGCATGGAACAAGTACCCCAGCGCCTGGTTGTCATCGTAGAAGGAGCCGAATGCGGCATAGAGATTGAGTGCGTAGGTGTTTTGCCTGAGGATGGAGGGCGTTTCGTAATTCCAGAAGGCGAGCCAGAAGACCAGGACGAGGGCAAAGAGCAGCGGTGCCTTGCCCGGGCGCAGGTGGAAAACGTACAGCTTCTTCCACGCGGGCAACTTCGTCAGTGCTTGCAGGTCCTGTGATTCCCGATCGAGCGGCCGGTAGGTGGAGGCAAAAATGAAAAGGGCGAGGGGGGTCATCTGAAGGGACATCATGAACACCAGCCCGGACGGGCCAAAGAGCATCCCGGCCCTGGGGGTGAGCGCGAGCAGTTTCCAGAAAGTCCCCTGCACCCCGAGAATCTGGATCCACCCCTGGGCCGCGATGTAGGGGGAGACGGTGAAACAGAGCACATAGAGGGCGAGCCAAAAGCGGGGGCGGGCGCTGGCCCGCAACATCGCGCAGACCGCCCACGCGATACCCGACGAGACACACGCGGTGACCATGGCCAACCGAGCGGTTTTCCACGACAGCCTGAAGGTCTCGTTTTGCCAGCTCAGCCGACTGACAAGACCGGTATCGAGCTCATCATTGGCAAGCAGCAGATACAGGACAGGTAAGACTCCCACAAAGAGCACAGCCAGCAAGAGAGCCGCCTTTCCGATACGCGAGATCACTTGGGCTGGAAATGTTTCTGAACGTGAAGCCCCGCATCCCGGACACATCGGGACGCTTTGGCAAAATCGACCGGGATGCGTTTGATGCGGAGCATGGTTTCGACGTGCCCGGGTAGGCCGGCGACATGGCGCAGGGGGATTTGTGCGGACTCGGAATACGCCAGGGTTTTTTCCACCTCCTCGGAGAGAAGGAAATCGATGAGTTTCCTGGCATTCGTGGCGTGCGGGCCGCCCTTGATCAGGCAAACCGTATTGGGGATGACAAGCGTCCCTTGCCCGTTGCCCCGATCCTGGTCGGGGTAGATCATGCCCACAGGATGCCCGTGCGCGATCGCGGCCCAGGCGTCATCGGTGTCAGTCAGGCAGACGGATGCTTCCCCACTGACCACCATGTCCCGGGCCATGGCATTGCCCTGGCAAATGATGACATCGTTGGCGTGCATGCGCCGGAGGAAGTCCTTGGTCCTGTCTGCCCCCCAGACCGACCACCACGCGGCAAGCTGGGTGTTGGTCGTGCCAAAAAGCGGGTTGGCAATGGCCACCTTTCCCTTCCATGGCGGGGTTGTTAGCTCTTCGAGGGTTTTGGGAGGTTCGCCGACCCTGCTCTTGTTGTAAAAAATGACCCGGGCCCGGGCCGCGAACCCGGTCCAGTAGTGGGCGGGGTCTTTCATGTCCGCCGGGATGTTGTCGGCAGCCGGAGAGGCGTAGGCCGACAAGACACCTTTATCCTTGAGAACCAGCGTGCGCAGGACCTCGGAATTCCAGAAAACGTCAGCCTGCGGGTTCTTTTTTTCTGCGATGAGCCGGTTGACCAGGCCCACCGTCTTGGCGGCCTCCGTGTCATAGACGACTTTAACACGGATGCCTGTCCGTTTTTCAAACAGGCGGATGATCGGCTCCGAGTGCGGGCGGTCCAGCGAGGTGTAGAGCACGACGGATTCCTGCCCGGGCTTTTGCTTGCACGAAAGGCTGATACACAGGCCGGTGAGGCCGATGAGGCCAAGTAGGACCGGGAGGCGGGCGTGTCGTTTCATGGTAAGGGGTATTTTTTTGTTAGTTGCGGAAGTCGGCGTGGCAGTCAACGCATGACAGGCGGATTTTTTCGAAGGATTTTGAGGCGGAAGCCCAGTCCGATTTTCTTAATTCCCGCTGGAGTCGGGCCGCGTGATCGGTGGTGGCGCTGAGGGCGGTCAAAAAGAGCGGCTTCTTGAACTGGTCCGCTGCGATCGTGCGCGGAAGTTCCTTCAGCAGCTCCAGCAACATGAGTGACTGGTGTGCCGAGGTGACGTCGGGTTGGTCGGGGGCCGCCTGCCAGTTGTTTTTCTTCAACAATTTCAAGTTGTCATAAATCGGGTCGATGGCGGCCATGGCGGCGACCATGGTGGATACGCTTGTCATGGGTATCAGCGGTTGTGCTGTGGGTAGTGGCGGGCGTTTCGAGGCGTCGGCCACGGCATTCCAGAGTCCTTGGTAGCCACGGCTTACCCCGGCGAGTTGCAGGTAGTCGTTGGCCTGCGCCAGCGTCATGGTGCCGGCGGTGCAGAGTGCCGCGGCCAGCGCGGCCGGGCCACGGTGCTTGCCATGGTGGCAGTGGAAGTAATACGGTGGCCGGCAGCGCGTGAACACGGCACCGAGCGTGGATTTTTGGCTGTCCGTGATGCCGTCGTAACCAATCGGGATATGAATGTAGCGGAGGCCGAACTGCGTGGCGAGGTCGATCCGGGGTTTGGCACCGTCGACACTAACGATGGTCCGGACACCAAGGCGCTGAAGTGCGGCGAATCCTTGCCTGCCGACAGGCGTGCCGCCGGAATAGACCGAGGCACGCACCTGCAGCAAGTGCGGCAAGTGGGTGGTTAGCGTGGGCGGTGTGCTTGGTCGCCTTGGGAATGAGAGCGGGGCCGACTCAGGGTGGCCGGGCTGCTCCCGTGAGCTGGGGGCGGTGGTACTGTCGACGACTTCCCCGGCGTGCAACTGGGTAGGAGTCAGCCAGAGGATGGCGAGTGCCAGCCGTACAGGGTTGGTGGTCAGGGGGGTTATTCGGCGATATCGGGCATCAATTTTTAAACACACGGTGTTATCTAACATGAATGAATATCATTTTGCTAGATCTATTTTTGATATTCCCTGTTTTTCTAGCAGGTATTAGGGGGCTTTGGGGCTTATGCTAGAACTTGTAGGATACGCCCAAGGTATGCATGTTGATTCCTGGGTTGGGATCCTCAATGGTGGCGTTGGACGTGTGTTGGAATCGGTAGCTGACGGTCCAGTTTTCGCAGACGCGCCAGTTGAAGCCGATGCCGCTGGTGAACTGTATGGCGCCGCCGATGTCGTAGTTGCCGAAGACGTCTTCGGAGTAAAACGACGGTCCCGAACTGGCGACGATGCTGACAGGGGAATCACCGAAGGTGAGTTCCACGATGGGGGCGATGCGCAAATAGGCTGCGGTATCGCCCTCGCCGGTGAGTGCGCCGACGGCTGTTTCGATGTCCAGATCCAATGTGACGGTTCTGGAAAGATTCCATGACAACGAGGTGTCAATCTTGCAAAAGATCTCGTAGCTCTGCAGATTGACATTACTTTCCAGATCCTGCCCATAGCGGAGT
>JARFRT010000278.1 GCA_029287105.1 Akkermansiaceae bacterium
CCTCTGTGCGCCGGAAGATCGTCTCGATGAGGAGAAAATCCGCACCGCGATCGCCAGGATCGCCGAGGCCAAGCCTCGTGACTACCGTGCCATCCTGCACTCCCTGCTCCGCCTCGTCCGCCTTGATGAAGAGAGCCGTCAGGCGCTTGTCGAAAGCGCCGCCGATCTGGACACGGCGAGCCGCGTGCGTATCGAGGAAAGCCTCAACAGCCAGTACGGCGGTGGACTTTCCTTCACATATCAAATGGACCCCGAGCTTCTTGGTGGTGTCCGTATCCGCGTGGGTAACGATGTATGGGACGGCAGCGTCCAGTCCCGCCTCGAACGACTCGCCAACGCATTCTAACCTTCCGTCGCCCAAAGCGACGCATTTTCTTCCCATTTCCCATTTCCCATTTCCCAATCAACCATAACCAGCCATGAGCAGCATCCTCCAGGAACTTGAACAACAAATCGCCGACGTGTCATCGTCGGTGCAGAAAAGCAACGTCGGCACAGTCCGTACAATTGGTGACGGCGTCGCCAAGGTCGAAGGCCTCAGTGACGTGGCCCTCAACGAGATGATCGAATTCCCCGGCGGCCTCGTCGGACTCGCTCTCAACCTTGAGGAAGCCGAAGTCGGTGTCGTTCTTCTCGGCGACTCCCTCCACATCAAGGAAGGCGACGAGTGCAAGACCACGGGCAAACTCCTTTCCGTTCCCGTCGGCGAAGCCATGCTCGGCCGCGTCGTCGATAACCTGGGCCGTCCACTCGACGGCAAGGGCGAGATCGAAGCCGCCGACCAGTATCCGGTTGAAAAGATCGCTCCCGGCATCATCAAGCGGAAGTCCGTTTCCGTTCCCGTGCAAACAGGCATCATGTCCATCGACGCCATGATTCCCATCGGTCGTGGCCAGCGTGAACTGATCATTGGTGACCGGTCCACCGGCAAGACCACCATCGCCGTGGACACCATCATCGCCCAGGCCCAGCAGAACAAGGCTGCTGCCGAAGGCCGCCTGAAGGATCACAAACCCCTCTACTGCATCTACGTGGCTGTCGGCCAGAAACGTTCCAACATTGTCCGGACCATGCAGACCCTCGAGGAGGCCGGCGCCATGGAGAACACCTGCATCGTTGCCGCATCCGCCTCTGACTCAGCCGCAAACCAATACCTCGCACCCTACACGGGTTGTGCGATTGGCGAGTATCTGATGGACCAGGGCAAGGACGTGCTGATCGTGTTTGACGACCTTTCCAAGCACGCGGTTGCCTACCGTCAGGTTTCCCTCATTCTCGGCCGCCCGTCCGGTCGTGAGGCATTCCCCGGCGATGTGTTCTACCTCCACTCCCGTCTCCTTGAGCGCTCCGCCCGTCTTTCCGACGATGCAGGTGGCGGTTCCATGACCGCGCTGCCGATCATTGAGACCCAGGCCGGTGACGTGTCCGCTTACATTCCCACCAACGTGATTTCCATCACCGACGGCCAGATCTTCCTCGAAACCGACCTGTTCTACCAAGGCATCCGCCCTGCGATCTCGGTGGGACTGTCCGTTTCCCGTGTCGGATCCGCCGCCCAGACCAAGGCGATCAAGAAAGTTTCCGGAACCACCAAGCTCGACCTTGCCCAGTTCCGCGAGATGCAGGCATTCGCCGCCTTCGGCTCCGACCTCGACGAAGCTACCCAGGCGAAAATCGACCGTGGTCAGCGTATTGTCGAGCTCTTCAAGCAGAACCAGTACAGCCCCAAGTCGCTCGAGATCGAGGTCGCTGTCCTCTGGGCCATGCAGAATGGTCACTTCGATGATGTTGACGTCGATCGCATCAAGGAATGCCAGGCCGCCCTCGAAGAATACCTCACCAACCGCAAGGCCGATCTCCTCCAGCTCATCGCTGACGAGAAAGCCCTCACCGATGGTGTCAGTGAAGGCCTCAATCAAGCCCTCGCCGACTTCAAAGCAAGCTGGAAGTAATTCCAGACCGGCTCCCCAGAGCCGCACTTCCCTATTCCCTAATCACCCATAACTATTTCCTAATCCGTGGCCAACCTTCGCGACATCCGCCGCCGTATTAAATCGGTAAAAAGCACCTCGCAAATCACCAAGGCGATGCAGCTCGTTGCTGCCGCCAAGATGAAAAAGGCACAGAACCAGGCACTTGCAGGCCGCGACTACGCGGATGAGCTCAACAAGGTGCTGGCCAACCTCAAGGCAAACGTCGACGAGGGTGCCCACCCGCTGCTGGAAAAACGCGAAGGTGGCAAAAAACTGATGCTGGTCATCAGCACCGATAAAGGTCTCTGCGGCGGTCTCAACACCAACCTGCTCAAGAAAGTCCGGCAGGAGTCGGACGAAAACACCCACTTTGTCACCGTCGGCCGCAAACTGCGCACCGCCCTGGCCAAGACCGGCGAAACACTGATTGCCGACTGGCAGATCAGCGATCCCATCAAGTTCTCCGAAGCCCGCCCGATCGCCAAGTTGCTGACCGACAAGTTCCTCAGCGGCGAATACGACAGCGTTTGCGTTGCCTTCACCAACTTCGTCACCACCCTGCGCCAGGACCCCTGGGTCACCCAGATCCTGACGATCGAATCCGATACCCTTGCGGAAAAACGCGCCTACGAGGGTGTTGGCAAGAACATGATCGAGGAGACCGACCAAGAAGGTGCGCTTGCAAGCGACTACATCTTCGAGCCCAGCCCGGAAGGCGTGCTCGATACCTTGCTGCCCCTTTACATCAACTTCCAGATCTACCAGATGCTGGTCGAGTCCGTCGCCTCCGAGCACTCCGCCCGGATGGTCGCCATGAAATCCGCCACCGATAACGCGGAGCAAATGGTCAAGGACCTCACCCTCGAATACAACAAAGCCCGTCAGGCCGCCATTACCTCCGAGCTGCTCGAGATCACCACCGCCCAAAAAGCCATGGAGTAATTCCCTGTCGGCTCCCCAGAGCCGCAGACTGCTCCCACTTCCAATTTCCCATTTCCAATTTCCAATTTCCTAATCCCTATTTCCCCAACACTCTCAAACCAACCACCATCCCGACTTATGTCTAACACAGGAATTATCGTTCAAGTCATTGGCGCCGTTATCGACGCCGATTTCTCCAAGGCAGACCAGCTGCCCGCCATCTACAACGCCCTCGAAGTCAGCTATGACCTCTACGGATCAGAGACCAAACTTGTTCTCGAAGTCCAGCAGCACCTCGGTGACGGTTGGGTTCGTGCCGTAGCCATGAGCACCTCGGATGGCCTCAAGCGTGGTGTCGATATCACCGATACCGGTGCCCCCATTTCCGTTCCTGTCGGAGCGGGTGTGCTCGGCCGTATTTTCAACGTTACCGGTGATGCCGTTGACGAGTGTGGCCCTGTTCCGCACGAGAAGCGCTACCCTATCCACGCCCCTGCGCCCGCCCTTGTTGACCAAGCGACCTCCACTGAGATCCTGGAGACGGGTATCAAGGTGATCGACCTCATCTGCCCCTTCACCAAGGGGGGAAAAGTCGGGGCCTTCGGCGGTGCCGGTGTCGGCAAAACCGTGGTCATCATGGAACTCATCAACAACATTGCCAAGGGACACGGTGGTTACTCCGTGTTCGCAGGTGTGGGTGAGCGGACCCGGGAAGGCAACGACCTCTACGAGGAAATGTCCGAAGCCGGCGTGATCAACCGGGAAGACCTCTCCAAGTCCAAGGTGGCCCTTGTCTACGGCCAGATGAACGAGCCTCCGGGCGCCCGTCTCCGCGTCGCCCTCTCCGCCCTCGCCATGGCCGAATACTTCCGCGACGAGGAAAACCAGGACGTGCTGCTCTTTGTCGACAACGTGTTCCGTTTCTCCCAGGCCGGTTCCGAGGTGTCCGCCCTTCTTGGCCGGACCCCTTCCGCCGTGGGTTACCAGCCGACCCTCGCCGAGGAAATGGCAAACCTCCAGGAGCGGATCACCTCGACCCACAAAGGATCCATCACCTCCTTCCAGGCCGTTTACGTCCCCGCGGATGACCTCACCGACCCCGCACCCGCCAACACCTTCGCCCACCTCGACTCCACCGTCGTGCTGGAGCGCTCACTGGCCGAGCTCGGCATCTACCCGGCCGTGGACCCGCTTTCATCCGTGTCCAACGCGCTCGCTCCCGAGATCGTTGGCGAGGAGCACTACAAGGTCGCCCGTGGCGTCCAGAACGTGCTGCAACGCTACAAGGACCTCCAGGACATCATTGCCATTCTCGGGATGGACGAACTTTCCGACGAGGACAAACTCATCGTGTTCCGTGCCCGGAAAATCCAACGTTTCCTCTCCCAGCCGTTCCACGTCGCCGAGATCTTTACCGGCACCAAGGGTGAATACGTCTCCATCGACGAGACCGTCAAAGGCTTCGCCGCCATCCTCGACGGCAAACACGACAGCGTGCCCGAGTCGAACTTCTACATGAAGGGCGGCCTCGACACCGTCGACCTCGGCTAATCCCGGTTCCTGACTCCCGATTCCTGACACCCGCCCCCTGAAAAGCCATGCTCCAACTCGAAATCGTCACTCCCGAGAAAAAGATCTTCTCTGACACCGTCGATGACGTCTATCTGCCGGGCGCAGAGGGCGAGATGGGCGTGCTGGAATTGCACGCCGCTCTCGTCACCTCCCTCAAGGCAGGTGAACTGCGCTACCGCAAGGATGGAGAGGTTCACGAACTGGCGATTGGTAACGGCTTCGCCGAAGTCACCCAGCACAAAGTCAGCGTGCTCACCGATATGGCCGCAGGTGAGGCCGAGATCGATGAAGCCAGCGTCGAGGCGGCCATCAAGCGTGCCGAGGACGCCATCGCCGGCCTCAAACACGACCACAATGCCGAGGAGGTCGCCCACCTGCAGGCCATGATCGGCCAGTCGATGGCCAAGCTCAACCTCAAGCGCAAACGCCGCAAGCAGATCTAACCGTAAAAGGGGTTTCCAACCTCTTTGTCCCATCCCACTTACCAACCCCAAGGTGCCCGACGGCCCTTGGGGTTTTTGGATGAATCACTTGCTGCCCGATGTCAGCACTAT
>JARFRT010000349.1 GCA_029287105.1 Akkermansiaceae bacterium
ATTCGATCCCGTCAGTTCCTCGTAGAGAGCTTCGCGACGTTTTTCCGTCAGCTTCTTGGAATCATTTAACAAGTCATGGGAAAACCCGTCGGGAAGAATCACCGCTGAGGCAGAGACCGGGCCGGCAAGGGGGCCTCGGCCCGCCTCGTCGATTCCGGCAATACGATCAAAACCATCGTTTTGCATCGCTATTTCAAACTCCATGCTGGGCACGCCCAAAACGTGCTTGGCCGGGGTCGTTTTGACCAGTCAAAAGAAACCCGAAAAGGGCCGGAAAAGGGTCAGCCTACCAGCCTATCGGCTGCACCGAGCGCGGCACGCCCATCAACTGGGCACCCAGGCACATGGTGACATAGGTGTTGCCATCAGGGGCGGCACGCACGCCAATCCCGGTCAAGTCCCAGGACTGGAGCATATGTCTGCGGTGCGAAGCGCTGTTTTTCCAAGCTGCTACGGCAGTAGACGCAGGGTCGCCTGAGCCAGAGGGAACGGCATAGGTCATTTCACTCAGGTTTTCGATATTGTATCTGAGATAGGCGTACTGGGCCCGGTTCTGGGATCCCAAATGATTGGCCGCCTTGGACGAGGCCCCCATGTAATTGCTGTGTTTTTGTGCCAGCCGGTTGAGACCGTAATGGCCCCGTATGGCGTGCTTGCCAGCCCGGGAGCGCTCGCTGTTCACAAGGCTAAAGACACGCTCCGCGATGGCACGCTCACGTGACGACGGTTTTGATGAACTTGCTCCGTCTGATTTGGACGGGCTGGATGAGGCCTTGGCACCGACGGGTGCCGGGCTCGTGAGACTTGATGCACAGGATGTCACCAAGAGTGCCATTACCCCACATGTAAGGATGCGTACGAGTGCTTTCATGGTTGTAATTGTATATATATTTTAATTAAGATGTCCATACTTTTTTAAAAAAATGACTTCTTGGTATTCCAGAAAGAATAATTCTCACTATGCTCGAAAAACGTGTCCAGTCAAAATCTACAGCCACTAACCGTCATACGAACGTTTCCCTGATTACACTTTTCATTCAGTTCTTCTTGGCAAATCAGGAAGCACTCCCTAGGCTCGCTTTATGCGAAACAACGTTTTTCTCCATCTGGCCCTGGGTGGTGTCACCCTCGGCCTCCTGATTTCCTGTGGATCAAAATCAGATGACCTGCCCCTCTCCTCCGGACCCAGCGGCATGATCGGTGTGGCTGCGGCCGATGCCATGCTCAGCAAAGCCCAGGCCTATGAAAGCTCCGGAAAAGCGGGGAAAGCCACCTCGGTTTACAAGGATATCATCAAGCGCTATCCCTATGCAGGAGCATCCGCGCAGGCCCGTTTCTCGCTGGCACGCGCCTATGACCAGGAGGGCGATCTGTTAAAGGCGTTCGAGCAGTATCAAGGCCTCATCGCGCGGCACCCCAACAGTCCGCATTACGCCGCGGCGATTCAGCGCCAGGAAACCGTGGCTCACGCGGCGGCCAACGGCATTATCAAAAACAACTTCCTCGGCATGAAAACACGCATCAGCCCGGAAAAAACCGAGAAAATGCTCAGCCAGATCCGCGACAATGCACCGCGCGCCCTCAGCGCCCCCAAGGCCCAGTTTGCCATCGGCAGGGTCTGGCAGCAGGACGGGAATGCCGACAAGTCCATTGCCGCCTATCAGAAGATCAGCACGGATTACGCCACCAGTGCCCAAGCACCTGAAGCGCTCTATCAAACGGGTGAGATCATCATCCTCAAATCCGAGCGCGGCAATCAGAACAAAGCCAATGTCGACCGTGCCCGTCGTATATTCACTGACCTCATCCAGCGTTACCCGGGCCACCGCCGCGCCGCGGATGCCCGCAAGCGAATCGCCGTGCTCGGAGGGAAGGACATCCAGCGCAGCTATGACACGGCTGAGTTTTATCGGAAAAAGGGCAAAACCCAATCCGCCATTTTCTACTACCGTGAAGTTCTCCGCACGTCAAAAAGCGGACCACTCTCCGACCAAGCCAAGCAACGTATCACCGAGCTTGGCGGCTAGGGAATGGGCCCTTCTTGAATTCCCTTGGTTTGCCAGGATCCTCACATGCCAACACGCGCCATGATTAAATACAGTCTCATTCTCTCCCTGTTCCTGGTTTCCTGTGTCGGCTATAAGCTGGGCGGCACCAAACCGGCCCACCTGACTCAGGTCAAAAGCATCAACGTCCCATTATTTGCCAATGATACCCTGTCGGTCAGGGCCGAGTCCATGGCAACCAACTCCGCTGTTGACGCGCTCTCACGCGATGGCACCTACCGGATTGCCTCGGCTGAGAATGCCGATGCCATACTTGAAGGACGCATCGAAACCATCAATTACCACCAGGTCAGCTCATCACGCCGCGACAGCCTGCGCTCGGAAGAACTGCGGATGGAGATCTCCATCGCCTGGGTCCTTCGGGATGCGCGTGATCCTGCGCGTATCCTTGAAAAAGGCCATTCCCGCGGAAGTTCCCGCTTCTTTGCCGGTGGCAACCTCCACGTCGCCCGCAGCAATGCGCTTCCCGATGCACTCCGCCGTGCCTGCGAGTCCATGACCACACGCATCGCCGACGGGTTCTAGCACAGCCCCTGGTCGTCGAGGCCCTGCACCCGTAACTCCACCTGCCCCCCCCCGACGACTGTGATCTACTTCGTCCCCACGCCCATAGGCAATCGCGCAGACATCACGCTACGCGCGCTCGATGTCCTGCGTGAGGCTGACATCATTGCCTGCGAGGATACCCGCCACTCGCGGCCGCTGCTCAAGCACCACGATATCGATCAACCGCTGGTCTCGCTGCACGACCACAACGAGGCTCGTCGTCTTCCCGAGCTCATTGCCAAGGCCCGGGAAGGTATGAATATTGCGGTAATCTCCGATGCCGGCATGCCGTTAATTTCTGACCCCGGTTACCGTTTGGTCCAGGCTTGCATTGAGCAAGAGGTTCCCTACACCGTTCTGCCCGGACCCTCCGCCGTTCTTACGGCGCTCGCCGGATCCGGTTTTCCCTGTCATGCCTTCAGTTTTGATGGTTTTCTGCCCGTCAAAAAGGGAAAACGCCGCAAGGCTCTCGAGACCGCCATTGAATCCGGCAAGACCGCACTCTTTTTCGAGTCCCCCCACCGGATTCTCTCGACCCTGGAAATCCTCACCGACATCAACCCGGAGCTTCCTGTCTGCGTTGCCCGGGAGTTGAGTAAAAAATTCGAAACCTACCACCGGGACACGTCATCAGCACTCTGGGAATACTTCCAACAACATCCGGCCAAGGGAGAAATCGTGCTCCTGCTGGATACCAGTGGCGGTAGTCGGTAGTCGGTAGTCGGTAGGCGGTAGTCGGTGGTCGGTGGTCGGTGGTTGGGGGTTGGGAAACTCCAAGTTTCAAACTCCAAAATCCAAGTAAGACAGGCTTCGCCTGGCCAAAGAAGGGCGCGTGACGGGTCCCGCCCAGTATCAAGTCAAGCCCCATGAAATGACGAAATACCCAAGGGAATTCGAAATCCTAAACCCTAATAAGAAACCCAAGAAAAATTCGCCTGATCCGCGGTCAAAAATGGAGTATCAACCCAAGTCCGCAACCCAAGTCTTCTTTCGCGGCCTTTCGTCTCTTTCGCGATTAAAAACGAAATAGCAGCCCAAGCATCTTACTCCTGTTGGATTTCCGGGGGTCTCCTTGGGAAAAACGAAGCCGAAGGTATTATCTGTTAGCTGAAAAGTCCGGCCTTCCTGATATTTTTATTAAAAAAAAGGTCACTCCCCCCCCTTTACCTAGTGGATTCGGGCGTGATCTAACGTCATTTCCTTTACCTTGACGTGCCATCAAAGAGAATGCGGGCCGAGCTTAACCCCAAGTTCATCTCCCCTACCCCTCATCATGAAATCCACCACCTCATCCGCCCAATCCGCCACCAAAAGTAAATCCCGCTGGTTCTTCCTTATGAACATCATGATCGCCACTTTGGTGGTCAGCGCCGTGGTCTTACTCAAAGACAGCTCGTCGCATTATCAACCCATGGCCAGTTTTGACAAAGCCTACATCAGCCTCGCCGAAGCTGAGACGGATCCCGCCGTCCTGCAAAACGGCCTTGTCCGGACCGAGGCGGCCCGCGCACATGCCTACCGCTCGATCCTCAGACAAAGTCACGGCACATTTATTGTCGGGCTCATCATCGCCATCGCATTTGTGGCCAACTCGATCTTCATCTACCGCCTCACACGCAAGCAAAACCCGGCTTTGACCGAAAGCGCTGCTGCGTAACTGCTACGACAACAACTTATCAGAATAACGGCGGGATGCATTGATGCGTTCCGCCGCTTTTTTTAGATTCTTTTGGATCCGTCCCAAACAAGGTCTAGCGCTCCAACAGGATCTCCTCACCCAGGACCACGAGGTCGATGCTGCCGTCGAGGGTTTGATCGAGAAACGGGGTGTTCCGACTCTGTGACTGCATGAAGTCGGCGCTGAACGTTGTTTCCCCTTCCGGGTCGAAGAGGATGAACTCGGCCTTCCCGCCCTCGGTGATAGGCACGGGCTCGAGCCCCATCAGTCGGCGAGGCTCGGCAGAATAACGGTTAATGAGCAAGCCCCAGCCAAACTCACCCTTTTTCACATAGTGGTGAAACAGCGAAACGAGGGCTGTTTCCAGTCCGGTGATTCCGTTCGGGGCACTGATGAAATCCTGCGCCTTTTCAAAAGGCGTATGCGGTGCATGATCGGTGGCGATGATGTCAAACACCCCCTC
>JARFRT010000476.1 GCA_029287105.1 Akkermansiaceae bacterium
GCGTTGGTATTCGTCGGCAGCGTCAGATGTGTATAAGAGACAGTTCTTAAGCACCCATGCAAGCCCTGACTTGCACCAACACGCGGCAGGGCTCGACGGCTCCCCACTGCGGATGGCGGTCGGCATCCCCTTGGACCCTACCCCTTGCGTCGCCAGCACATCAACCACTCAATCCCTTCCCGGCTGGGGAAAGAACGCCCGGGCCTGCGCTCCCACTCGAGTGTGAAATGTTTCCCGAATTGGTCGTGCAGCTCTTTGACGCTGGTCTTATACGGCGGGCCGGCAGCTTCCTCGCCAAAGGCAAAAAACACCCCGACCAAGACGCCCTGCGGCTTGAGCAGGCGGTGGGCGGCCTCGACATAGGCATCCCGCTGTTCCGGCAGGATCGCGCAATAACAGGTATGCTCCCAGATGGCATCGTAGCGTTTTTGCTCGGCCAGTGACGGGTCAAAAAGATCCCCATGGATAAACTCCGCACGGACCTCGCCGGCAGTGTCATCGGTCATGGCCCGGGCCTTCTGCACGGCCAGCGGCGCGATGTCCATACCGGTCGCCCGGAACCCCGCGGAGGCAAGCGCACGGGCATCGTGACCGAATCCGCAGCCCGGCACGAGCACCTCGGCACCTTTCGGGAAGTAGTCGCCTTGTAAAGTTTCCTCCAAGGCAGGTGCGGCCATGCCTTTGTCCCACGGGAAGTCATCATTCAGGTAGCGATCATTCCAATCAGAAACTGTTGTTTTCATCACATCCAATCAACTCGAAAGGCTGCCAATACGCCATCAAAAAAAAATCATAAAGACGGCGGGACCACACACACAGGCCCCGCCGTCACCTCACCGGTCACTCCCAGAGGAACGCCGGCCAATTCATTCGAGCTTATCCCACCTTGGCCGTTGTCAGCACCTTACTCAGAGCGGCGACGGTGCCACCGATATCAGCAAGGTTAGTGGGAAGAATCATGGTGTTGGTTTCCTTGGCAAGGTTGCCAAACTCCTTCACATACTGCTCGGCAATACGGAGGTTGACAGCGTCCGAGCCACCGGGGGCAATGATCGCCTCGGCAATCCTGCGTAGCCCATCAGAGGTCGCTACGGCGAGCAAGGTAATCTCTTGGGCCTTACCTTCGGCCTCGTTGATCTGACGCAGCTTCTGGGCTTCGGACTCCTTGATCACCTGCTGTTTCTGACCCTCGGCGATGTTGATGGCCGCCTCACGCTCACCCTCGGAAAGGGCAATCTGGGAACGGCGCTCACGCTCGGCCCGCATCTGTTTCTCCAGCGCATCCTGCACGGATTTCGGGGGCGTGATATTGGCAATTTCATAACGCGTGATCTTCAACCCCCAGGGGTCGCTTGCCTTGTCCAGGGCATTAATGATGTTAGCGTTAACCGTGTCGCGCTCCTCGAAGGTTTTATCGAGCTCGAGTTTGCCGATCTCGGAGCGCAACGTCGTCTGCGCCAGCTGCGCCGAGGCAAAGTGATAGTTTTCGATGCCGTAGCTGGCCCTCTTCGCATCCAGCACCTGCATGTAGAGCACGCCATCTATTTCAATGGCGATGTTATCGCGGGTGATACACATCTGTGAAGGCACATCGACGGCGACCTCCTTGAGCGAGTGCCTGTAGGCGACCCGGTCAATGAAGGGGAGCAGAATGTGAAACCCCGCCGTAAGCGTGCGACTGTACTTGCCAAGGCGCTCGATGACAAATGCCTGGCGTTGCGGCACGACGCGTGCCGTTTTAATAAGGGTGACTACGACCAGTATGACGAGTCCGATTGGTACGATGTATTCCATGGTATTGTTTGTTGGGTTGTTGGGTTGAAAAAAGATTGAAGCCTCACTAATGAGTGGGTTTTACCGTGAGTTCGAGTCCGTCGCGTGCGACCACGACGGCGGAGCTTCCCTTCTGGAGTGCCACATCGCAGCGGGCATTCCACTCCGCCCCCTTGAGCTCCACTTTGCCGGTGTTTTCCCCGCCCCCGATGGCCCGCACGACACGAACCGTCTTACCGATGAATTCGTCTTCGACCGCCGCGCCGGTATTCAAGGAGCCCCCTACAAACCAGGAGGTGACATAGCGCCGCAGCCCAAAGATCAGGACCAGCGAGGAAAAGGCAAAGGTCAGGCACTGGGCAGGGACCGAGTCGATCAGGCCGAGCCACATCGCCAGCGCCACCACCCAGGCACCGACTCCGAAAAAGATGACAATCACACCGGGTGCGACAAATTCGAGCAGGATCATTACCAGTCCTGCGATAAACCAGAGCGTTTGAGTATCAAGTTCCATGGATATAATGGGGGGTAAGCGTTTTAATTCGCTCGCATACTCACTGAAATAATCACATTCCGCAATTATAATCCCAACGCCCGTTTATACCGGGCCTATTTACCCGAAATAGGTATCCTCGTGCGCATATACCGGCGCGCAGCAGCAGAGGAAACGGATCGCCGTCACCGCCTTGACCTGATGCCATGCACCGGGCGGAATGAGGATGGCATCGCCGGGACCTACTTCGCGCACTGCACCATCGACGTCCATGATGCCCTCCCCCTTCAGGATGAAGTAAATTTCCTCGCTGAGTTTGTGGTAATGCCGCTGGGTCTCGCCCCCTGCGGGCAGGCTCGCCTCGGCCAGGCTCTGGTTTGCCACCGGTGCATTGGTGGCATCAAGGATGCTGCGGATCGTCGATCCGTCTGCGGTGGTAAATGATTTCTGATCACTAAGCTGATTGACGACCATGGGGGATTGTTAACATGATCATCCCGTGGAAACAACCTCCGTCACCTGCCCGTCATGTTTTGAATCCTTTGAGGTGACTCTGCCGCCTGCCGGGGAATGCCCGTGTGAGGTCGATTACGATTGCGAAGTCTGCTGCCGACCGATGGTCATCACCTTTTCGGACGGCCACGCCGATGCCCGCAGCCTCGATGACTAACCGACATGAATCCCCGCCGCCACATCGAAGGACGAGAAAGTTGTCCATTCCTCCCTCCGGCATCCGGGGTCATCCGGCCCGCGGATACCCGGCCACTGCGAGACGGGCATGATCAAGGGGCCTACTACATCGGCTGCCTCACCTGCGCCCAGTCGCTTTGGCTCGAGGGAAGACCCTGTCTCTTATACACATCTCCGAGCCCACGAGACAATAT
>JARFRT010000498.1 GCA_029287105.1 Akkermansiaceae bacterium
GTGCGACCGAGCGGTCGGGATCGAACACGCCCTTACAGGCGCTCAACCTGTTGAACGACCCGACCTTCACCGAGGCGGCCCGGGCCCTGGCGACGCGGCTGCTCACCGGGGCTGGCGATGACAGCCGGCTGGTCGAGCGCGCCTACCGGCACTGCCTGAGCCGTCCGCCGTCGGAAAAGGAGGCCGCCGTCCTCGCCCGCTTCCACCGGCAGGAGCTGGAACGATTCACCGCCGACCCCGCGGCGGCCAAGGAGTTTCTCAGTATCGGAGCATCGGCACCGGCCAAGGACATCACGCCGGCCCGGCTTGCTGCAGCGGCATCGCTTGCCCGGGTTATTCTCAATCTGCACGAAACCATTACGCGTTACTAACCGCCCCCCTCATTACATATGTTGCACGACACCACACGCCGCACCTTTTTAGGTCAGGGACTGACAGGTCTGGGATCGATCGCGCTGTCGCGTCTGCTGGGCTCTGATTTTTCGGACAGCCTGCTCCCGGATTACCGGCCGAAGGTCAAGCGGGTCATTTTCCTCAGTATGGCGGGTGGGCCGTCGCATCTGGAATCTTTTGACTACAAGCCGAAGCTTGCGGAGCTCGACGGCAAGGCGATGCCGTCGTCGTTTACCAAAGGACAGCAGCTGGCGCAGCTTCAGGGGAAAAAACTTAACTGCATGGGACCCCAACACGGGTTTGCCAAGCATGGCCAGTGTCAGATGGAAATTTCCAACGTGTTTCCGCATATTGCCCAACACGCCGATGACATTGCCGTCATCCGGTCGATGCACACCGAGCAGATTAACCACGATCCTGCCCATACGTTCATGAACACCGGCTCGATTATCCCCGGGCGTCCGTCGATGGGGTCGTGGGTGCTCTACGGACTCGGCAGCCAGAGCCGGGACCTGCCTGGATTTGTTGTCCTGACAAGTACCGGTGGTGGTCAGGGGCAGCCAATCTCCTCGCGCCAGTGGAGCAGTGGATTTCTTCCCGGCCACCTTCAGGGGGTCGAGTTCCAATCATCCGGCGACCCCGTCCACTATGTGCGCAATCCGCTTGGCAACACACCTCAATCCCAGAAAAACCTGATCAACACGGTCAATGAGCTGAACAGATTGACCGCCCTGAAAAACCACGATCCGGAAATTGCCACCCGTATTGAACAGTACGAGCTCGCCTTCCGAATGCAGGCATCCGTCCCTGAACTGATGGATACCCAAGGGGAAACCCAGGCGACGCTTGACCTCTACGGCTGCAAGCCGGGCGATGGCTCATTCGCGTCTAACTGCTTATTGGCGCGCCGGCTCGCCGAGCGCGGCACGCGTTTCATCCAGCTCTACCACCGCGGCTGGGACCACCATGGTGCGATCAAAAAGGGGATGGCAACCACTGCGAAGTTGGTCGACCAAGGAACCTCGGCTCTTCTAACGGATCTTAAACAGCGCGGTATGCTCGATGACACCCTGGTCGTCTGGGGCGGGGAATTCGGGCGCACGCCGATGGCGCAGGGCAGCGGCAGGGATCATCACATCAAGGCCTTCTCCGTCTTTCTCGCCGGCGGCGGGGTCAAGGGAGGCACGGTCCACGGCGAGACCGATGAACTTGGCTATGGCATCGTCAAGGACCCCGTATCCGTGCACGACCTCCACGCCACGATCCTCCACCTGCTCGGCATTCAACACGACGGCTTCACGTTCAAATCCCAAGGCCTCGACCACAAACTCACCGGAGTCGAACACGCTTCGGTCGTGCAACAAATCCTTGCCTGAGCAGGGGCGGCTCCAGTCAGCTGGCTGCCGGGCGTTGTTCCATTACTCAATGAGTGGCTGGCTTTCTATGCTTCAGACTCAATCATGCTGCCGTATTTTGTCCTCAGAAAAACGGTGATCAGGCCGAAGACCTGCCCCACGAGGCACGAGATCAATAACACGGGAACGGACTTGGCATAGTCGCCGCTAAAAAGATTGTTAGACGAAAAAAAGCACGCGGCGCCGACAAACCAGGCTGGAATAAAGTCAAGAGCGGGAACCTTCTCACAAAGGATCACAAAGAACGCAATCAGAGCTACGGAAATAGGAAACCCGATAGATGGCGATCCTGTCATTTCGGTCAAAACAGTGCCGAGTTCGATGATGGCAATCGAAGCAACGAGGCCCGCTACCCAACAACTGATGACTTTGACGCCACCTTTGATCGTGCATCCTGCTAGAAAATAGCAGGCCCACGCCGCAAAGCCGGTCCAGGCAAAAAACAAATCGCCCATCTGTAAATCCAGCAACTGCATCAGGCCGGCTAAAACGGCGATGATCAAGGCGTGGGGTGTGAACTTGATGAATTCTTTCATGACAATTCCATATGTAGACACGAGTTCTAGATGACAACTTAAAACGTCAAAAGCCTTGGAAGCGCCCCGATGCAAGCAAAATATGCATAGTCATGGGGGG
>JARFRT010000512.1 GCA_029287105.1 Akkermansiaceae bacterium
ACGATGTCGGCATTGATGCTGTCCCAGAGTTCGGTGGTGAACTTGAGGGGGGCGGAGAGTTTTTTCTTCATTTTCTCGATGCGCCGCAAGGAGTCGTCGACGGTGCTGTGGGGCAGTTCCTTGAGGTGGCTGACCGCCACCGGGGCGGTGGCTGGTTGGTGGCAGATCATGGCCATGTCGTTACCAGCGGCGATGGCGAGTTGGGCATCGGGGCCACGGCCGTAGTTGTTCAGGATGGCACCCATATCAAGGTCGTCGGTGATGATCACCCCCTCGTAGCCGAGTTGGTTGCGCAGCAGGTTGGTGAGCAGGTTGCGGGAAAAGGAGCCGGGCAGGCCCGGGGTGTCGGGGTCGATGGCTGAGAAGTGCACGTGGCAACTCATCAGGGAATCGAGTTCGGGCATCAGGGCGGTGTAGGGCAGGAGGTCGCTGGCGAGCATGTCGGCGACCGATTTGCCAACCTCCGGGAGTTGGTGATGCGGGTCCGTATCGGCGAGCCCGCAGGAGGGGAAGTGTTTGCCGCAGGAGAGGATTTTGCTGTAGCGCAGGTTGCGGTTGAAGATGCCGGCATTGGTGATCACCTGTTGGGCGTCGGTGCCGTAGCAGCGCCCCCGCATGGCGCTGTCGGGGCTGTCGCCGTAGGAGATGTCAAGCACCGGGCAGAGGTCCATATTGAATCCTAACAGTCGGAGCAAATAGGCGGTGAGTTTCCCGTGTTGGGCGATGAGCCCGAGGTTGTTTTTCTCCTGGAGTTCCTGAGCGGACGGCGATTCGGCACCGATTTCCCGGGTGCGTGATACGCGGCCACCTTCCTGGTCGATTGAGATGACGGGGGGGACGTCGCAGAGGTCGCGGAGGTCGTCGGTGAGTTGGCGAAGTTGTTCGGGCGATCTGACGTTGCGGCCGAACAGGACGAATCCACCGGGTTGGATGGATTTGTAGAGGGCCGCGTCCTCCGGGGTGAGTTCGGTTCCGGGGACACCGAGGAGGAGGAGCTGGCCGTGCATGGGGGAGTAGGTCTGGTTAGGCGAACATGCCGCGGAACGTCTGGCCGTAGGAGGCGAGTTTGGCGAGGATGGCTTTTTGCACGTGCAGGCGGTTTTCGGCTTGTTGGAAAATGACGTCGGAGTGGCCTTCGAGAACTTTCTCAGTGATTTCCTTGCCGCGGTATGCCGGGAGGCAGTGCAGGACGATGTGGGATGAATGTGCGTGCTTGAGCAGTGCCGAGTTCACCTGGTAGTCGCCAAAGAGTGCCTCCTTGGCGCTTTGGTCCTCTTGCCCCATGGAGAGCCAGACGTCGGTATTGATGACATCGGCATTTTTGACGGCTTCCACGGGGTCGGTGGTGATGCTGACATTGGCTGCGTTGAGGCGATCGACGTATTGTCGGGTGGGTAGGCATCCCTGGGGGGCGGCGATGCAGAGTTCGAAGCCGAGTTGTTTGGCGGCCCACATCCACGAGCGTGACATGTTGTTGAATCCGTCGCCGACGAAGGCGATTTTCTTACCTTCCCAGGTGCCGAGGCGTTCACGGATGGTGAGCAAGTCTGCCAGAATTTGGCATGGGTGGGCGTCATCGGTCAGGGCATTGATGGTGGGGATGCCTGAGTAGTTGGCAAAATCGACGACGTCCTGTTGGTCAAATGTCCGGATCACGGCGCCGTGGACCATGCGGCCGAGCACACGTGCGGTGTCCTTGATGGGTTCGCCCCGACCAAGCTGGATGTCGCTCGACGAGAGGAACATGACGGAGCCGCCGAGTTCACGGATGCCGACTTCGAAGGAAACGCGGGTGCGGGTGGATGCCTTGGTGAAAATCATCGCCCAGGTTTGTCCGGTCAGCGGTTTGACTTTATGGCCGCCGTTTTTGCGTTCGGTTTTCAATGAGACGGCATTGTCGATGATTTTCCATATGCGGTCCTTGGAAAGTTCTTCGATTGAGAGGAAGTGGGTCATTGGAATGGATAGTGGGATAAATGAATAAATGGACGAATGATTTGTGACTTTCAGTATTCAGTTTTAGCTGAGAGAATCGAGAGTGTTTTTGAGAATCTTCAAGGCTTCGTCGACTTCGCTGTCAGTGACGTTGAGTGGGGGCAGCCAGCGCAGGGTCCCGGGTCCGGCGGGCACGGTGAGCAGGCCTGCGTCCATCAGGGCTTTGCAGAGATGGATTGACGCGGGTGTTTCTGCGGGGACGTTGAAGTTGTCGGGGTTCAGGGCGAAGCCCAACAGCAGGCCCTTGCCGCGGATGGCGGTGACCGCCGGGTGGTTCCAGGATTCGACTGCGGTGCGGATGCGTTGTTCCTGGCGGGCGGCATTGGCGGTCAGTTGGGAGGATTGGATTTCGTTGAGCACGGCGAGGGCGGCGCGGCAGGCGAGTGGATTGCCGCCGTAGGTGGAGCCGTGGGAGCCTGCGTCCATGAGTGCTGACAGTTCGGTCCCTTCCTGGTTGATGGCCCGGTTGCTGACATAGAAGGCGCCGATGGGGAAGCCGCCGCCGAGCCCCTTCGCCCAGGAAATGGTGTCGGGCTTGAGTTCGGGGCAGATGGCATGCCATCCCATCAGGGTGCCGGTCCGACCGAGTCCGCATTGGATTTCATCCAGCATCAGAAGCAGGTCATGCTCCTTGCACAGGCTTGCGACCTTGTGGAGAAAATCCGGTGTCGCCTCGTTGACGCCGCCTTCGCCCTGGATGGGTTCGAGCATGATGCCGGCCGTGGTAGGGTTGATGGCGGATTGCAGGGCCTCGATGTCATTGAATGGCACATAGCGGAATCCGGGTAGCAGCGGATCGAACCCCTGATGGATCTTGGTCTGGGCGGTGGCGGCCATGGAGCCGAGTGTGCGTCCGTGGAACGATTGGTTGAACGTGATCACCTCGTAGCGGGCATCGCCGGATTTGTCGGGCCGGGCGTGTCCGAACCTTCGTGCGGTCTTGATCATGCCATCGTTGGCCTCGGCGCCGGAGTTGCCGAAGAAAATTTTGCCGGGGGTTTGGACGAAATCATCGACCAGTGTGCGTGCGAGTTCTTTTTGCTGGGGGATTTGATAGAGGTTCGAGCAGTGGATCAGCGTGGCTGCCTGGTCGCTGATGGCTTTGGTCAGGGCCGGGTGGCAGTGACCGATGCTGCAGGTGGCGATCCCGGCGCAGAAGTCGAGATAGCATTTGCCTTCGCTATCCCAAAGGCGTGCGCCCTCCCCCCGTGTAGCGGTGAGCGGAAAGTTGGCATAGGTCGGGAGGAGGTGGGACATGAAGAAAGTCATAAGTTCTAAACTATAAATGCCAAGTGCGAATACCGGGCGGTGCAATATTCCTGTATTTGGAGTTTGGAATTTGAAACTTAGGGTTTAGGTTGCGCTTGCCGCTCCCCGGACGGTCGCGGTTCCGGCAGCTTGCTGGTGGAATCGAGGAAAGTCCGGACGCCATAGGGAGACGCGCCCTGTGAATAACAGGGGACGGATGGTTCAAGCCATCCGGACGGAAAGTGCAGCAGAAAACAAACCGCCCCGGCTTGCCGGGGTAAGGGTGAAAAGGTGGGGTAAGAGCCCACCGCTCCGAGGGTAACCGAGGGGGCACGGTAAACCCCGCGTGGCGCAAGACATAACAGGGGAAGGGTGCCCGCCCGATCAGTATCCCCGGGTATTAGTCGCACCATCCCGCAAGGGAGGTGCCCTGCCTCGGCAGGGTAAGATAAATGACCGTACAGTTCTGCGAAAGCGGAATGGACAGAATCCGGCTTACAGGGGAGCGGCACTCTTTTTCGGGGCGGGTCGGGGGCTGACAATACAGTTCAAACGGTATTAGAGGTTGGAAATTAGTCGTGTCCACCTATGGTGGGCATGGTTCATGAGTGAAGTGATTTATCAAAAAGAAGACCTGCCGGATCGTTTTGGGGCGATGACGGTGAAGGAACTTCGGCAGGGCTTGAGGAGGGGGCTGTTCACGGTGCCCTTCATGGTGATTCAGGTGCTTTCGGTTCTGGCGATGGTTGCGGAGTTCGGGATGGGGGACGTGGAGAAATTTTCGGAAATGACGGGGGTCTTGAATCCGGCCCTGTTTTTTGAATCGGGCCCCTTCTGGGCGGTGGCGGGATTGGTCTGCATCATCATCATGCCTTTGGGCGGGCTTGCCCTGATGGGTCAGGAGCTTGACGAGGGTAATCACGAACTCCTGCTGATGACGCCGCTGACGCGTTGGCGTGTGGTCAGGGGCAAATTCCTCGCGATGTGGGGCTTGTGCCTGGTCACCTTTTTCTCGTTGTTGCCGTATTTGATCGTCCGCTATTTCATCGGAGGCATTGACGTATGGCGCAACGTGGTGATGGCAATGAGTGTGGTGATGGCATCGGGGATTATCTGTGCGGGGGCGATCGGGGCATCGTCTTTCCGGACCAACCTGGGAAAAATTCTGATGATGGCGCTCTTTGTCGGGTCGATGACCCTCTCGTGGTTGGCACCGATGCTGGCCAGCTATGCCCGGGCCGACCGGTGCGGTTGGATTTACCACCTCAATGTGCTGGCCTACTTCGTGTGTTACACCATTTTGGGTTTGGCCCTGGCGAGGTCGCGTATCCGGCTGGTGGTGCACCATTACGAGGTGAAGCCGAGCTGGATGGTGATCGGCTTATTCATTTTTACGCCGCTGGTGGTTTCGATGGCCACAGCGATGACGCTGGGCTACGGAGGGTTTGTCGGTTTGCTCGGCATGGCCCTGGTTGCGTGGTTTGCGGATGTGACGCCGAAGGCGCCCAGCTGGATGCCCATGCCCCAAGCCAAGCTGGCGGATGCGCCTTTCGGCGCTGATGGGGCGGTGGTTTTGCCGGCCGCGGAACCTGCTGATGGGGCTGTTTCGACGGCCAACCTGCCTGCGCAGAGTGGTTCCCCGCCGATTGCGCCGTCCTAGCGGCGATTATTCTCGTTTTTCCCGGGAGAATCCGAGGTGAAAATTGAACGTTGTCAAAGGGGGGTTTTTCGGCTAGTGTGACGCCCGAAGGGACGCAAAAAACAGCGTCCTTTCTCCGTCCAAGGCTGTTTAATCGTTGTTAATCACCGAATACGATTCTCCCCTTTTTCTCACCCCTTTTATTTAATCCGGACTATTCTCTATGGGATTTATTGATGCCTTCAAACGGTGGCGGCTTGCTGAAAAAGGCCTGTCATCCGGTAAGAAACGACGCACGACGACCGCCAGTGAAAATGCCATGGTGGACTCGATGGAGCGTAGCGTCTGGGTCAAGTTACTCATCTATTCGGCATTTGCCGCCTTGGTGTGCCTGATCGCTGCATTTTATGTCTCGGACAAGACCCTGTTTCATGAAAATGGGATCAGACGCACACTGATCTGTCTGATTCTGACGGGTGCCGTGATTCTCATCTATCATATTCGCCACAGTATGAAGGTTGGAAACGGGCAGGTGGTTCTCGTCTACGGAGGTATACTTGTGCACCTCGTCCTGTTGCGGTCGATTTGTTATATCGTGGACAACAATCCTGGCTGGGATGCCGATTACAGGATGCTTCTCCCCCCGCTGGCCTTTGCTCCGATGGTGCATTCTGTTTTGGCGGGCCGGCATGCGGGTGTGTTTAGTGCGCTCTGTGTCAGTTTGTTTGGTAGTTTGCTGATGCCGGTGGAGGATATCTTCAGTTTCATGGTCATGAGTCTGGTTGTCGGATGTGTGGCCGTTGCTTTGACGCGCAAGGTGCGTCGACGGGGCAATCTGCTTCGTGCGGGATTTTATGTCGGGGTCACGGCGTTTCTTCTCGCTCTTGTCTTTGATAAAATCGATCTCGCTCTGCTGACGTCATCGAGCGAGGGAGTTTCCATGGAAGGCAGTAAAATAGTGATCGTGCTTGTCAGTGGTTTGCTGACGGGGATGGTGGTCAGCGGTTTGTTGCCGGCATTGGAAAGTCTGTTTACCATCACGACGAATATCAGTTGGTTGGAGATGAGCGACTTGAATCACAAATTGCTTCGAAAACTGCAACTGGAGGCACCGGGGACGTATCATCACAGCATGGTGGTGGCGACGCTGGCGGAGTCGGCGGCCGAGGAGATAGGGGCCAATGCCGCGATGTGTCGGGTTTGCTCGTATTTCCACGATATCGGGAAGCTGAGTAAGCCGGAATACTTTATCGAAAACCAGGGGGATCGTAACCCGCATGACACCCTGACGCCCACCATGAGCGCCATCATCATCATTGCCCATGTCAAGGATGGCGTCGATATGGCGATCAAGCACAAGCTGAACCCGAAAATCATCGAAGTCATCCGTGAACACCATGGTGATTCTCTGGTGCAGTATTTCTATCACAGGGCACGCGAACAGAGACTTGATGCTGAGAAAAAGGTGGAGGAGGGGATTGAAAACCGTGATGACCTGCCGGAGGTCGATGCCAAGAGTTTCCGCTACCCCGGGCCATGCCCGAGCAGCCCCGAGAGTGGTATCATCAGCCTGGCGGACTGTGTTGAAAGTGCGTCGCGCAGTCTGAAAAAACCGACGCCGCAGAAGATCCGCAACATGGTCGACGATATCGTGATGGCCAGGGTGACCAGTGGCCAGCTTGATAATTGTGAATTGACCATGGGGGACATCAAAAAGGCCTGCGGCAGTTTTGCCTCCACGTTGCGTAGTATGATGCACAGTAGGATCGACTACCCCAAGGACGAGGACAGCAGTCTGGGCCGAAAGACGAGGAAGCCGACCGCCGGCAAAGCCGCCTCATCGCGGGCCGTGGCCACGGGGAAAGCCACGGGAAAGGCGACCGAAAAAGTCACGGAAAAAGTCACGGAAAAAGTCACGGCGAATTCTCCAGAGAAAGCTGTTGAGCCAAGTGATCTGAAGCTCTAGCATCCACGACGATGTCATCCATGTCCCAGGAACCGGAACTTACGGTTTATTGTCATCAGGACGTGATTCATCTTACCGGTGAGTTGCTGCAGCGACTTGAGTTGGCGGGGCGTCAGGCGCTGCCGCGAGTGCTGGAAGTCGCGGCCTGTCCGGACTCGGCGCTAGCGCGGCTCGATGAAGTTGAGGTCAGTTTCATTGACGACGCGACCATTGCTGATGTGCATCTGCGTTTTATGGAGATTGCCGGTGCTACCGACGTGATTACTTTTGACCATGGGGAGATCCACATCAGTGTGGAGACGGCGCAGCATCATGCGGCGGAGTTTGGCAATGATTTCGAGTCCGAGCTTATGCTCTACATGGTGCATGGTCTTCTCCACCTGGCAGGTCACGAGGACGCATCGGATGCCGGCAGGGCGGCGATGGACATGTTTCAGTCGTCGATTCTCAAGGAAGTCTGGTAGCCTGGATACCGTTTTCGGTGATGAGATAATCCACATGGATATCATGGGCTTCGTGCGGGATGGTGGCGACGACTTGGGTGGCCATCGTGATGCCGCATGCCTGGCCGTGGAACCGGTGCAGTATGCGGTCATAAAATCCGCCGCCCTGACCGAGCCTTATGCCGTCCTTGTCAAAGGCGAGCCCCGGGCACAGAATGAGATCGATTTGGGAAAGTGGAGTTTCGGCGTGAAGACGGGGATCCGGTTCTCCGATGCCTAACATTCCCGGGTTGAGCTCCGCGGGAGACGTGACCTGATGGAAGCTAAGCCGGCCCTGGGGGTGGCAGAGCGGGTAGACCCATGTTTTGGCAGGCAGGATGTCATGGAGTGATGCTAACGAAATCTCCGGACCGTGTGCCGCAAATAGCGCGATGGTTTGCACCTTCTGAAGCAGGTCGTCTGCGCGCGCGATATGGTGGCAAATTTGTTCTGAGGCGAGGTCGATCGATGGTTGCGGAATTTGGCCGAGGTGGGCGCGCATTTCCTTGCGTAGGATCGATTTGGGAGTGGTTTCCTTGTTCACGTTTGAAATGAAGCCGAAAAGTGAAATGGGGACACGGAAAAACTTCCACAAAAATCCGGCTTGCGTGACGGAGGTTGAGGCATGAGGATGGCGGGGATGTTGTGTCTCTTACAAAAAATGAATCGGCTCACCTTGACGATGCTCTTGGTGCTGGGCTGCGCGGGGGTGGCATCCGGTGCTCAATCCGAGTTAAAGGGGCGGTACATCGAGCCCAGGATCAACCTGCGCATGTTTGGCGAGGATCTGTCCATGGTGAACAATGAGCGTGATGAATACGCGACCAATCTGGCGGCCTATGCGGTGAAAGTGATTCTGGAGAGTTCGGGTGATCAGGAGTCCCTGGATGGAGCCAGACGCTTGCTCGGACTGGCCTTGCACCTTTCTCCGCGCAATAAAAAATGCGTGGTGATCAATGCCCAGTTGAAACGCGGCATTCTACCTAAAAAAGTGATTGCCGACTATGATTTTCATGTTTTTGCCCGACTGCTTCTTACCCGGGGTCAGTTGCTCGAGAGGCAGAAGGCGGGGGTCAACCGTCAGTTGGCGAGGTACTTCATTGAACTATCCGCAAGCATCGATCCGCGTAACGAGGACGCCGTTTATGAGGCCGAAATCAGACGTATCGACCACGGGAACATCGATTGGGGCCAGATTACCGATGCCAAGGCTCATCCGTCGGGCTCGCCCGGGCGACGTCTCGGCACACCTTAGTGGGGTGTTGGCCGCGGGCTGGGAGCCGGCCATGCTGGAAAATGCAGGCTTGATGTGTTGGTTGATCGGTGGCATGGTTCGCGCCGAATGAACGCGGGCCGCCACCTATCTGTGTTTGCTAGCATTTCGTGTCTTGTCGCGATGTTGCTGGGGTCGTGTGCCAGTGAGCAGACGGTGACAAAAACGCAGGTGAAAAAGGACGCCTGGGGCAGGGATGAGAGTTTCAGCGTGGGTAAGGACAAGGATGGGAATCCGATGATGCAGTCGGATCGGCGCAGCAGCATGGAAGGCAAGCAAAGCAGTGTCGCGGGCAGTCGCGATTTCAGTGGCAATGATTACAGCAAGAAGTCCTATCGCAAGAAGCGTTGGGGCGGGAATACCTTATTTGGTCGCAAGAAATACGAGGGAAATACCGATGCCAGCCAGTACCAAAAAGAGCCGTGGTTTGTGAAGAAGCAGGCCGGCTTGAAAAGCCAGCGGGCAGGTGCCGAGGGGAAGACCTATTCGGTGAACCCGTTTCGTAAGTCCACGGCTAACGAGCAGGGCGGCGCGCGTATGTCCCGGCCTAGCGATGCCGAGACGGATTTCCGCCGCCGTGTTTTCAAGCAGCCGGACATCACGCACTGGAAAAATCAGTCGGGTCTCAGTGTGGGGGACACCAACAGGATGCTGGGCCGTTAGGGACGGGAGTCGGGAGTCGGGAGTCGGGAGTCGGGAGTCGGGAGTCGGGAGTCGGGAGTCGGGAGT
>JARFRT010000563.1 GCA_029287105.1 Akkermansiaceae bacterium
GATGAATGCACGAGTCTCGTGGGCTCGGAGATGTGTATAAGAGACAGCCTTACGGCCTGCGATGGTGAACTTGCGTTTATTGTTTTTGGCGACCATTTCGCCGTTGGCAACCGGTATGGAGAGTTCCAGCGTGGATGACCCCTCAGTGGTGAGCCGCCAGAGGATGGAATCGTGATAGTCTTCGCCGGCAGGGATGGTGATGCTTTTGGTGCGTTCCTTCCCCGACTTGGTATCGCGCAGGCGGATCAGGGTGCGCACGTCGCGATCGAGTGACGAGAGCAGGGTGAACGGGATTTGCACGTTTTCGCCGACGATGCCATAGGTGGGCGCGGTAACGTTGGAAAGGTCGAGGTCGGGCAGGCGGTTATCACTTCCCGTGGGGATGGCAAACAGGGGGATGTTGCGGCGGCGCATTTTCTGGGCCGCGGCTACCGGCTGCTGGCCGACGTTCCAGTCGCCATCGGAAAGCAGGACAATGGCGCGGAGGTTGTTATGCTCTTCCAGGAGATCGTCGATGGCGGTGTAGATGTCCGTGCCCGCGAGTGCCAGCGTGGCGGGGTCGGCATCTGCGGGAGGGGTTGAGAACGGCTGCTCGAAGATGCGATTCTGATCGTCCTTTTTCAGCGCTTTGAAATAATGACTGGCAAGGATTTTCTCGATCCATTCCTGGCGGGTGACGACCTCCTGGTTGGCGCTGAGTGCCGGTGGAAGGATGGCATCCGCGGTGGTCGTGGAGCGTGAGGCGTCGAAGAGAATGGCAATCTCCGGCTTGCTCTCAGGCTCGGTAACCACCCTCCATTCCGGCTGCCAAAGCATCAGCACGGCAATGAGTGCGCAAAGAAACCGCAGCGTCTCGAGCGCTCCGGTGCGTTTGGGCCGGCTCGCCCGCCGGATCGCGACCACACACAGGAAGGCAATCGTGATCAAGGCGATCAAGCCGATCCAGAACGTGGTCGGTGTCGGCGAGAATGTTAGATTGGAAATGGAGAAATTCAATACCTTGGGATTGAGGATTTAGTGATCAGGATTTGGAGTTCCCGACCTTCGGTTGAAGGCAGAGGATGGCTTCGGTGGTGAGGAAGACGAGCATGGCGATGAGGAAGGCACGCCAGACTTCCTGAGTGAGGGAATCGGACTGGCCTTGATCTTCGAAGAGTTTGTAGGGGGTGCCTTCGAGCAGGGCGCCGAGCCGGTTTTTGGTGAGGATTTGCCATTGGTCCTCGGACTGGGGCCGGTTGGTGGCGAGCAGTCGGTCCCCCAGTTTCCAGACGCCGGCTTCGTAGGCCGCGTTGCTGGTGGTAGATGTGGCATGGCTGTCGAGTCGGGTGCGTACTTCCCCGGCGGCTGTTTTGGCCTGGCTGCTTCCCGAGATGGCGGCGAAGGCGGAGCCGAACCGGGCGTCGCCGACGGCAATCATTCGCTGGACAACAGGCAGCAGCACATCGGCGTCACCGAGGTTGGACCAGGTGTAGTCGGGGAGGGTGGCCGCAAAAATGGCAGTGCCGTCACCGATGATTCGACGGACGAGGAAGGGTTGTGCGTCATCCCAGGAGGCCAGGGTGGTCGCCTCGCCGATGATTTGGCGGCGCTTGATCGCCTTGAGTTTCGGCACCGGAATGGCGGTGCCTTCGGCTCCATTGCGCAGTGGACCATCCGCTTGATCCCACTCGTTGATGATGAAGTACTGGTCGCGTGGCGAGATAGTTTGTTCACCCCAGTTGAGGCCGAGGAATGTGGTTTCGGATTCGCCACGGGGCGGGAGCATGATGGCGGCACCGCCGGCCTCGATGTAGCGTGCCAGTTCCTGGGCGACGGTGCCCTGGGGTAAGGGTGCCTGCCAGATGACGAGAGCGGCGCCGGGCCACTCGATTTTATGGGCATTATTAGGTGCCAGTTCGATACAGCGGCTCCGCCCAAACCCGGGAGGTGCCGAGGCGAGGGTGAGCCAGGTGGGCGCCTCGCCCCCTTCGGTCACCAGGTAGGTGGTGGTCGGAGCGTCTTCGCCATAGGCGAAAAAGGAGACGTTGTCGCGCGGGTTGGTATCGGAAGGGATGGAGACAAACCCGTGGCCCACGCTCTCGCGGTTACCGAGCGGGAGGCGCTTTTGAAATTGGTAGGACTGGCCGTTGATGGTGACCTTGTTGGAGCTCCGGGCACCGTTCAGGCTGTAGGTGATGGGTACGGCGCTGGGGCCCTCGTGGTCGGTGCGGGTGAGTTCGAGGTCGAGCACGAGTTCGTCACCGCTGCGGCGGGACGAGAGGACGCGGATGGCGGTATTGTTTTGGGCGGGGCTGGCAAGTGAGAGGACGCGCAGGGTGGTTTTCTGGGGCAGATCGATGAGGCCGGTGCGGATGGCTTCCCACCGTCCCTGCTCAGGTGCCCAGTCGGACTCCTGGAGGTCGGAGGCGACCCAGATTTCGGTGCGACCGGGGGAGTTTTCCACGACATAATCGATGGCATTGGAGATGAGCGAGGGGATGGAGGCGCTCGTGTCGGTAGCGGAGGTCGCACTGAGCTCTTCGAGGGCATCGGGCGATGGCACGTCCTGGGGAGTGCCGGTGGCGCTGTCGATGAGAATAAGGCGCGGGTTGTTGAGCTTTTCGAGTGATTTACGCACACTGGCGATGGCGCTTTGGCGTTTGCTTTCGCGGTTGCCGCCACTGCCGTATGACGCCTGTTGCTCCATGCTGGCGGAGCGATCCAGAACCAGGATGACGGTATCAATGCGGGTCCCGCCCCAACCGAGGAATCCACCGACGAGCGGGCGTGCGATGGCGAAGATGACGGCGGCGATCGCGAGCGTGCGGCAGGCGAGAATGACGAGATACTTGAGTTTTTTCTTTCCTCGCGATTCGCGGGTTGCCTTGAGCAGGAATTCCATGGCCGCCCATTTCACCGTACGGTGCCGCCTGCGGTTGAGCAGGTGGATGATGATCGGAATGCTCGCAGCGAACAGGCCCCAGAGGAGCGATTGTTGGAGGAAGGACATGGGCGGTGGGAAGGAGTCGGGAAGTCAGGAAGTCTTGGAGTCAGGGAGTCTTGAAGTCGGGGTTATTTTTTGCCTTTTTTGGGAAGGCGTGTGGTTAGGAAGTTGTGAATGATTTCCTCGTAGTCCTGGTTGGTGGTGATCAGGTGGTAGTCGGCGTGGACATCGTGGCATTTGGTTTGCACGGTGTGCATGAATTCCTGCATGGCCTTGCGGTAGTCCTCGGCGATGAGGATGGGTTCGGCCACGACGGAGGTTTTGTCTTCCATATCGACAAACCGGTGCGGGCGTTCGAAGTCGAAGTCGATTTCCTGTTGGTCGAGCATATGGAAAACGGCGATGTCGTGTTTGCGGTAGCGCAGGTGCTGGAGCGCGTCGGCCAGGGCGTTGGTATCGCAGAAGAGGTCGGAGAGAATGATGACGAGGGCGCGCTGGCCGACTTTCTCGGCGATGGTGTGCAGCGCCTCGACCAGGCCGGTTTCGCCGCTGGGTTCTGTTTTGGAAAGGACCTCGAAGATGTGGTTGAGGTGCGCGGCGCGGCGTGTCGGCGGGATTTCCAGATGGATTTTTTCCTGACAGACGGAGAGTCCGGCGGCGTCGCCCTGGTCGACGATGAGGTAGGCGAGAGTGGCGGCGAGTTTACGGGCGAACTGGATCCTGGCATCGTCCGCGGCGCTGAATCCCATCGAGCCACTGGCGTCGAGCACGAAGTAGGCGCGCAGGTTGGTATCGGCTTCAAATTCCTTGATGTAATAGCGGTCCGAGCGGGCGTAGGCTTTCCAGTCGAGCCTCCGGGTATCGTCCCCCTGGACATACTTCCGGTATTCGGCGAATTCGACCGACGAGCCGCGGTGCGGTGACCGGTGCCGCCCGGTCACATTGCCGGTCATCGCGTGGCGTGCCTCCAGCGGGATGGCACCGAGCCGCGCGAGGGCCTGAGGGTCGAGGAAGTCGTATTTCATGGAAGAACCTGGGTTCCTGCTTCCTACGCTTCCCTCATTTCACTCACAAGGCGTTCCACCACCTTGGCGGCGGTCATCCCCTGGGATTCGGCGGCGAAGTTGGTGAGCACACGGTGGGTCAGCACGGGGCTGGTGACGGCTTCGATATCTTCGAGGCGGGCCATGTAAGACCCGTGGAGTGCGGCGCGGGCCTTGGCGCCGAGGATCAGGTACTGGACCGCACGTGGCCCTGCGCCCCAACCGACGTATTCGCCGATCCAGTCGGGTGCGGCCTCGGTGCCGGGGCGGGTTTTGCGGACGATTTCCACGGCGTACTCGTAGATATGATCGGGAACGGGAATACGGCGGACGAGGTCTTGGTACTGCTGGACCTGCTCGCCGTTGAGGATGTGATTGAGTTGGGTTTTGGCGATGCCGGTGGTTTCGCGCGCGATGCGGAGTTCTTCGTCATGGCTCGGGTAATCGACATCGATGAGAAACATAAAGCGATCGAGCTGGGCTTCGGGAAGTGGGTAGGTGCCCTCTTGTTCGACCGGGTTCTGGGTGGCGAGCACGAAGAAGGGTTTGTCCAGTGTGTAGGTTTTGCCGAGCACGGTGACCATGTTTTCCTGCATGGCCTCGAGCATCGCCGACTGGGTTTTGGCCGGGGCACGGTTGATTTCGTCTGCCAGCACGAGGTTGGCGAAGACGGGGCCTTTGATGAACTCGAATTCACGGTGTCCGGTGTCGGTTTCCTGGATGATGTCGGTGCCGGTGATGTCGGCAGGCATGAGGTCAGGGGTGAACTGGATACGGTTGAAGCTGAGGTCCATGGTTTCTGCAACGGATGAGACGAGCAGGGTTTTGGCGAGTCCGGGGACACCCATGAGCAGGGCATGGCCGCGTGAGAAGAGGCAGATGGCAAGGCGCTCGACCACTTCCTCCTGGCCAATGATGACTTTGCCGATTTCTTGTTTGAACGCCTGGTAGACGTGGCCGAGTTGATCGATGGCCGCGACGTCGTCAGCGGGTAGCTCGGCCGTGTGGGGGGCGGGGGCGGCGGTCGTCGTGCTTGTTTCCAAGATTTCGGAGGACTCGTCAATGGCGGGCGGGGTGGTTGTATCCATGGTGGCTGGCAGGTTGTCTTTTGATGGGCTTGCTATTTCTAAGCGAAACTAAACGGCGTATTTATTTTGTCGAGATGAGAGGAATCTGTTTTTTTTTGCAGTTGTCCGGAGGATGCTCGGGTTACTCGTCTTCCGAACTGCGATCTTTGTAATCCTGCTGACGATCCTCGATTTCCCTGCGCCGTTTTGCCTCACGTTCTTTTTTCTCCTTGAGCATTTTATTCTTTCGTTTTTCACGCGCGATATCCTCTCTCTCTCTGCGGCTGCTGAAGCCCTTATCGACTCGATCTTGACGATCGTCGTTTTCAGCGCTTCTTCTTTCTTCGCGTTTTTCCTCCTCAGCGAGCAGGCGTAGGAAGTTTTCCGGATGACTTTGTGTCAGGATTTCTTTGCCATCTACAGACAGGGTCAGAACAAAGCCAAAAACGGTTTCCGAGTGTGACGATCTTTCGGCTCCTTTGGCATTGGGCTTTCTAGGGTCCACGACAGGTTTGACCGAGGAATCCTTACAGCTTACGCCATCGGTTGTGAATGACAGTGACTTATGTGAGGGGAGGATGTCGAGTTGGTTGCTGCCATTGATGATGTCGACGTGGGAGTTGGAGCCATTTTTGTCGCGAGTGCTGGTTCTCTTGTAATAGGAATAGGACGCCTTGAGGCCGCTGACGGTTTTTTTGGAGTAGTTATTCAGCTCGCAGGCGAAGGATATCTCATCCTCACTTGTCTTGGTTCTGCTGTTTTTGGTATTTGTGTATTTGGTTTTTTGTATCCGAGAGGTTTTTTTGGAGATGGAGAGTCTGACGTCGCTCTCGGTGATCCGGTTTTTATTTTTCCCCCACCAGCTCTTAACGTAGAGCTGGTCTGCTTCGGCAAGTTCGCTGAGTAAAACTTTCGCGCGATTGCCATTCTTGAGTTTGAAGATTACTTTTTTGTCCTCCATTCCAATCAGTTCGGCCTCGATGCTTTTACCAGCGTTATTGTAAAAAGTGCGGGCGGTTGCCTCAGTTGCGACGAAAGGGCACAGCCAAGTGAGGGTAATGAGGAGTGTGGCGAGCTTTGCGAGATAGACTCGGGAGACGGTTTTCATGAATAAGTGGGCTGTTTTCATTCTTTCTCAAGTTGGGCTTTGCGGGTGCAAAGTAAGATCTTAGCAGAATGATTGCAAGGAATTCGTCAAAGAGGGGCCATCGGCCCTTGTCAGGAAACGCCTGAGGCTGGTGGCTTTGGTGGGGGGGTGACTGATTTTTTTGCTTTTTTGATGGAAAGAATCGCTTCCACAGTAGAATGAACGTGCGGACAATTGACGCTTTGCTGCCCCCGATTGATTTTTCCGATGACTTGACGTGATTGTGAAGAATGACCGCTGGAGGTGTGATGCATGCTGATTTTGCTCAACTATCTGGCTACATCCAACTTTTATACCACCCACCTTATGATGAAAAATCTTCAGAAATCCCGCTCCGTTGTCGCGACATTTGCCGTTCTACTCATATTCAGTGTTGTTCTGGAGACCGCGGTTGCTGCGAAACCACGGGTGCGCCAGAATTTTGATGCCGGGTGGTCTTTCATTAATGGGGACCCCAAGGGGGCCGACGCGCAAGCGTTTGATCATGCGGAATGGCGGCAGCTCGACCTGCCACACGACTGGAGTATCGAGGGGCCATTTCTTGAGAGTCATGCGAGTCAAACCAAAGGAGGATACTTGCCATGTGGAACAGGCTGGTATCGGAAGTCATTTGAATTACCGGATGGCGTGGCTGGGAAAATGGTATTTATCGAGTTCGATGGTATTTACATGAATGGGGAAGTTTGGATTAATGGTCACCGACTCGGTAAGCGGCCGTACGGTTACATAGGTTTTGAATATGATCTCACGCCTTATTTAAACCTGAAGGGGGACAACGTATTGGCGGTGCGCGTGGATAATTCCCTGCAGCCGTCATCGCGTTGGTACACGGGGTCGGGGAT
>JARFRT010000565.1 GCA_029287105.1 Akkermansiaceae bacterium
CCATCATACCGACATCAATCTCCTCCATTCGTGCCCACCGCACTAAAGGTGCGGTGGATGAGGTGATAGCGCGCTCCTGGGGCCCCTGGGTCTTCGTCGGGTCGATCCTGGGAACGGTGCTGGCCGCCCAGGTCGACAGCCGGGTGCTGTCGGGCCTGTTTGCCGTGATGGCGCTGGTGGTGGCCGTGAAGATGATGCTGCCGGCGCAAGCTACTTTCCTGCACGATGGCATTCCCCGGGGGCGCCTTGCCGGCACTATCCCGTTGGGGATAGGCGGGTTGTCCAGCATGATGGGCATTGGTGGCGGCACGCTCAGTGTGCCGATCCTGACGCTGATGAACCAGCCTATACACCGCAGTGTAGGCACGGCGGCTGTGTTTGGTCTGCTGATCAGCGTGCCGGGAATGATCGGTTACCTGCTCGCCGGATGGGGGGACAGCAGGCTGCCACCGGGAAGTCTTGGCTATGTGAATATGATTGGCCTGGCGCTGATCGCACCGCTGACGGTGCTGACTGCCCCGCTGGGCGCGCGACTTGCGCACCGGATGGAGCAGCGTCAGCTCAGTCTGGCTTTTGGGGTATTCCTGCTTATCGTGGCGGTGAGGATGCTGTATCGCACGTTGACTGTTTGACCTGGTTCACTGGTTCCTTGTCATACATTTGAGATGGTTTAGAGCTACACTGACAGGACAAAACGGCGCGATCAGTCGGATTTGTTGCGTTGGATCATGGCTGTCATGTCTCGACCCGGGTCACAATGTCCGTCGGGAGCTTATCCACAAGCTCTCCAGTGGGCTTCGACCCACACCCAATCAAATGGATCAATGAGCAGGCCTGGCATCGGGCAAGGAGATCATTCAATGTCACAAGGCAAGCCCATCAGAGTGGGCATTATGGGATTTGGCCAGACCGGTCGCCAGATTTACGAGCTCGCCTCGCGCAGCGACGACGTGGAGATCGCGGCAATTGCCGACATCGGCAAACCCGACATACTGCACTACCTCCTTAGCGCAGAGGTGGACGAGCCGCAGCGGCATGAACTGCAGGGCAATTTCCTGGTCAATCCCCGTTTCAGGTCGCGCCTGATGCAGATCGACATGCCGGCGGAAATGCCGTGGGATGTATTCGGTGTGGATATGGTGATTGATTCTACCGGCAAGTTCCGCGAGACCAGCTTCATGCATGATCACCTGTCCAATGGTGCTCGCCGGGTCCTGTTGCGAACGCTGCCCTCTGATGGGATAGACCGTATCGTGATTCCGGGTATCAACGGCGAGGCCGCACAAGCAAGCGACACCATGATTTCCGCGGGTTCTGCGACAACTACCGCCCTGTGCCTGCTGTTACACGTGCTGTCGGCTTCCTTCGACATAGAGTGCGGGAGCATGACCACTATTCACTCCTACACCTCCGATCAGGCCCTGCAGGACTATGCCGGCAGCGACATCCGCCGCAGTCGTTCTGCGGCCAAGAATATTATTCCCAACAGTCACGAGGCG
>JARFRT010000002.1 GCA_029287105.1 Akkermansiaceae bacterium
CCACCCCCGCTCGCCCCAGCGAGCCACTCCAACCAATTTCCTAATCCCCAATCCCAATTCCCTACTAAAATGCACATCAAAGAAAACTTCCTAAAACTCAAAGCCGGGTACCTCTTTCCAGAAATCGGACGCCGCGTCACCGCCTGGACCGATGCCAATCCCGACAAAACCGCCCGGCTGATCCTTTGCGGCATCGGCGATGTCACAGAGCCACTCCCGCAGGCCGTCAGGGACGCGATGCACGCCGCCATCGATGAACAAGGTGTCGCCGCGACCTTCCACGGCTACGGCCCCGAGCAGGGATACGGCTTCCTGCGTGAGGCCATCGTCGAAAACCAGTTCGCCGCCCTCAAGATTTCCGCCGACGAGGTGTTCATCTCCGACGGCTCGAAATGCGATACCGGCAACATCCTCGACATCTTTGGCAAGGGCAACAAAATCGCCATCACCGACCCCGTCTACCCGGTTTATGTCGATACCAACGTCATGGCCGGCAACACCGGGGAAGCCGATGAAAACGGCGCCTACGAAGGGCTCGTCTACCTCCCCTGCACCGCGGAAAATGATTTTATGCCCGCCATCCCGGAGGAAAAGGTCGACCTCATCTACCTCTGCTACCCGAACAACCCGACCGGCACCACCGCCAGCCGCGCCCAGCTCGAAGCCTGGGTCGCGTATGCCAGGGCCAACGACGCCATCATCCTCTACGATGCCGCCTACGAGGCATTCGTCCAGGACCCGTCCGTGCCACGCTCGATCTTCGAGATCGAGGGCGCCCACACCTGCGCCATCGAATTCCGCTCGTTCTCGAAAAACGGGGGGTTCACCGGCGTCCGCTGCGCCTACACCGTGATTCCGAAATCGCTCACCGTCACCGCCTCCACCGGCGAGCAGGTCTCGCTGCACTCCCTCTGGAACCGCCGCCAAGCGACCAAGTTCAACGGCGCATCCTACCCGGTCCAACGCGGTGCCGCCGCCGTGTTCTCGCCCGAGGGGAAAGCCCAGGTCGCCGCTCTGATCGAGCACTACATGGGTAATGCCAGCCTGCTCAGAAATGCCTGCATCAGCGCAGGACTCACCGTGTTCGGCGGCGAAAACGCCCCTTACGTCTGGGTCCAGTGCCCGCAAGGCATCGACTCCTGGGGCATGTTCGACAAAATGCTCGAGGACGCCCAGGTCGTCATCACCCCCGGTTCGGGGTTCGGCGCCGCCGGCGAAGGCTACTTCCGCATCTCCTCGTTCAATACCCGCGAAAATGTCGAGGAAGTCTGCCGCCGCATCGCCGCGCTGTAACATGACCGTCCCGGTCATGAGCAAAACAACGCGCAGCCGAATCACAAAAACCCCGCCGGATATGACCGCCGGGGTTTTTATTTTCAAAGCTAACGTTTTCTTAGAACCCTAGAACCAGGGTTTCTTGTTGGTGATATAAGTATTCACAAACTCCTCGTCGGACTTGGTGAGATACATGATGCCCTCAACCAAACCGATAACACTCGCTGCCATGGGTAGGATGAAGAAGACACAGCCTATGACAACCATTGATCCGATAATCCCCAGGATGTAGCCACCTATTGTACATGACAGCATGATCACACCCTCTCTCGTATATCCCAAGATGAACTTGTGAATACCAAGGCTACCAAGAACAATGGCTAAAATACCCGCCAAGATCTTTTTATCCGCACCCGGGATCGGCGCTCCGGCAACCGGGGGAGCTGGTGCGGGCGGCGCGGCCTCGGGGGTAGGTTCAACGGGTGCATCGACGGGAGTTTGCGCTGGCACTTCCGCAGGCGTTTCTTCAGGTGGTTGTTGTTGATCGTCAGACATAATTCGCTTATAGCACATCCGTTACGTCCCCTGCAAGCCACAATCCCAACACTTTCCCGCCTAGTTAGCACCCTATGAAACCGAACCAAAAAATTGCCGAGGCCACCACCCCCGAAGGCGAATCCCTCGAGCTCATTGAACACGACGGCACCTACATGATCTGCTCTCAAGGCCAACAGCTCATGACCAGCTTCTCGCACGGGTCCGAGGAAACCCTGGCCGAGCTCGCATGCAAACCATTCATCCCGGTGAACCAACCGAAAATTCTCATCGGCGGACTCGGCATGGGATACACCCTCGCCGCCGCCACCCGGGCACTGCCCGGAAAACGGGTCCAGTTCACCGTCGCCGAACTCACCTCGACCATTGTCGACTGGAACCGGACCCACCTCGCCCACCTCCATCCCGGCCTCCTCGACGACCCCCGGATCACCATCAAGATCCAACCCGTGCAAAAACTCATCCGCCAGTCCCAGGGTGACTACCACGCCATCATCCTCGACGTCGACAACGGCCCGTCCGCCTTCCACGGCAACAACAACAACAGCCTTTACACCCTCCAGGGCCTGCGTGAGATTCAGTCGGCCCTCAAAGGCGGCGGCCTGCTCGCCGTATGGTCGGCCCGCTCCGACAAGGCATTTACCAAAATCCTGCGCAAAGCCGGCTTCGATGTCAGCGAAAACGCGGTCGCCGCCGCCCACAAAGGCACCAAACGCCGCACCCACACCATCTGGCTCGCCCGCAAAAAATCCTACTAACCCCCTCCCCCGGCTCCCCCGAGCCGCCATTTTCCCATTTCCCATTTCCCATTTCCCATTTCCCAATCCCTAATGACCACCATGTGCCGCTCCCTCCTCCTCTGCCTGACGCCAGTCATCGCCCTGACGTCCCTGTCCCAAGCTGACGAATACACCGTCGAGCCCAAACCCTTCAAGGTTGAAACCACCCTGAATGCGGTGTTCCTGCCTGCGCAGTCGCAGCCGATTTTGATCAAGCCGGAAAAATGGACCGACTTCACCGTCACCGGGCTCGTCGCCCAGGGTGCGGTGGTCAAAAAAGGTGACCGGCTGATCAGCATCGACACCCGTCAGCTCGACGACCAGATCGCCGCGACCGAACAAGCCCGTCAATCCGACGCGCTCACCCTCGCCCAGGCAAAACACGATCTCGCCCAGCTCGAAATCACCACCCCGCGCAGCCTCGCGGCTTACGCCCGCAACGAAATCGAGGACGCAGAAAACCTCAAGTGGTACACCGAAATCGGCCACCCCATCGAAATCGAACAAACGCACCGCTCCGTCAAAAGGGCCGAACTCGCACTCGCCTACCAGGCGGAGGAACTCAAGCAACTCATGAGAATGTACGGCGAGGACAACAAAACCGAGGAAACCGAGGAAATCATTCTGACCCGCACCCGCAACTCCGTCGACCGCGCCCAGTTTGCTCTCAAGGCGACCAAAATCGACGCCGCCCAGGCCCTCAAGACCACCATCCCGCGTAAACTCAAATCGCTCCAGCTCGCCGCCGAAAACTCCCGGATCAGCAACAGCTCCGCCCAACAAACCCTGCCACGCACACTCGCACAAAAGCGGATCGCCGTTGCCAAGGCCATCCATGACGACAACGAAGCCATCAAAAACCTCGCGCAAATGAAAGCCGATCGCGCCATGATGGAGATCACCGCGCCCGCCGACGGTGTGGTCTACTACGGCAGCATGGAACACGGCCGCTGGAGCCCGACCGCCGCCGTCAAGGTGCTCAAAGTCGGCGGAAAGCTCCCCGCAGACGTGACCCTGATGACCTTCATTCCCGCCCAGACCCCGCTCACCCTCTCCGCCTTCACCGAGGAAAACAAGCTCTCCGCCCTCACCCCGAAAGCCACCGGCTACGCCATCACCAACCTCGACCGCTACCAAAGCTTCCCCGTGACCCTCACCGGCATCGGCAGCCACCCGGAAGCCGATGGCTCGTTCCACGCCACCCTCACGGCAACCATCCCCGCCACCCTCAAGGTCGTTCCCGGCATGAAGGCAACCATCCGCATCATCTCCCAAAGCGTCGACAAAGCACTCAAAATCCCCGCCAGCTATCTGAGCCGCGCCGACGACGGGTCCTACACCGTCAAAGTTAAACTGGCCGACGGCAAAAGTGCCGACCGCAGTGTCACCGTAGGACCATCTAACAAAGAATGGGTGGTGGTCACCAAGGGCCTCGAAAAAGACCAGGTCATCATCAAGTAAAACAAAGACTTCACCCCCACTCACCCCAGTCCATCCCCCCGGTTTTTCACCTTGAAGCTCATCGTCATCATCGCGGCTTTTGCCGTCGCCGTCACCACGGTCCCGACCTCCGGTGCCCCGCCGGACATCGATGCCGCGATCACCCGAGGCGTCGATTTTCTCATCGGACACCAAAATGAAAACGGGTCGTGGGGCGGGCCGACACGGACCAAAGGGCTCAACATTTACGCGCCCCTTCCCGACGCCCACGAAGCTTACCATGTCGCCAGCAGCAGCATCGCGCTGCACGGATTGTTAGAAAGCCGCGACCAACGGCCCGCCACCCTCGGCGCCATCAGCAGGGGCGAAGCCTGGCTGCTCAAAACCCTGCCCAAAACACGCAACATCACGCGCCGGGCCAACTACAACATCTGGGGGCACGCCTACGGCCTGCGCGCACTCGCCTCGCTCTACCGACACCACAACAACCCGTCCAAGCGCGCCGAATACAAGCGCCAGGCACAGATCCAAATCAATTACCTCCACCACGATGAAGACATCAACCGGGGCTGGGGATACTACGACTTCGACCACGTCAGCCAGAAACCCACCGGCATGATCACCAGCTTCACCACCGCCACCGTCATGCTCGCCATGCACGACGCCGCGCAAACCATGGCCATCACCCTGCCCAAGGTCCTCACCGACCGCGCCGTCAAAAGCCTTCAGGAACAGCGCACGCCCGACTTCTCCTACGTCTACTCACGCAGCCACCGCTACCGGCCGCGCTACCCGATCAACCGGCCTGCCGGCTCGCTCGGCCGCTCCCAGGCCTGTAACGCCGCCCTGCGCGCCTTCGGCGACAAGGCCGTCACCGACGACGTCCTGCGCACCTGGCTGCAACGGCTCTTCGACCGCAACGGCTGGCTCGACCACGGCCGCAAACGACCCATCCCACACGAAGCACCGGCCGCGGTCGCCGGCTACTTCTATTACTACGGCCACTACTACGCGAGCGAATGCATCCACATGCTGCCTGAAAACGAACGCGGCCCGTGGCAACAGAAACTCGCCGCCCTGCTCATCCCGAAACAGGAACAAAACGGCTCGTGGTGGGACTTCCCCCTCTACAACTACCACTACGCCTACGGCACCGGGTACATGCTTACCATTCTGGCACGCTGCAGGTAGCTTAGCCAAACATCCGCTTCTTCCGGTTATAAGAAAAATCCGGATCGTAGAGCATGTATTCAATGTGGAGCTTGGTCAGCTCACCCATCGACTCACAACCCTTGAACATGTCCGTGCCGTGAACCCTCCTGAGGCCGTTTTTCAATCGGGCTACGTTCTCGGGGGGGGCGAGCTCCTCACGCGCCATCGAGGCTAACAGCGATTGAAACCGTTTTTTCTCGACCGATGCCCGGCGTGACATCTGGGTGCGCTCCTCCTCGGCATACTGCGCGATGGTCTTGCGGTTCATTTCGCGGAAACTCAGCCGGGTCACATCCTTGTTGCTGTCAAAGTGATAGGCCATGTACGTTTTCGACCGGCCGTGGTACGACTGCTGGTCGAAGTCGATCGGTCGCACCCGGTACTGGATGGCTTCAAAGTCCGGGGTGATGTCCACGACATAATTCACCGAGCGCATATCTCCTAACAGCCGTATGAAACAGCGCTCGTTGAATTTGACAAACTCCTTGGCCACGCGCACTTTATTCAGGTCCGGCCGGGGCAAATAATTGCCTGCAAACACATCGCCGGGCACGCCCGCGATGTGTTCCTCGATCAGGGTGTTCCCCCGTGCCAGATAGTTGATCCGGTTGGGGGATAAAATATGCTCAAGTTCCAGACCGTAGATGCGCGAGGCATCGGCATGTTTCACATAGTAGTAGTCCGAGTTGTCGTTGTATTGGTTCGTGATCCGGATCCGGAATGGCCGGGAGTTTCCAAACTCGCCGAAATCAATCCGGTCTACCGTCAAATGCTCGTGGTGTGCGGTATCGCCGCCCACTTTGAGCTCGGTGTAAATCTTGGTCAGTTGCGGCCGCAGTTCCTGCATGATCTCCTGAGGGTACATCACCGTGAGCCACAGTGTCTCTTTTCCCTTCGGGTCTTCATAGGGTATGGATCCGGTGAATCGTAGCAGGTCGTTATAGACGAGGGGGATTTGTGAGTAGCGTTTGAAGTGGTAGAGGTACTGCCCGAGCCACTGGGTCACGGGGTAATGGATCTTGCGTCGGGAAATCATCACCGCCAATCTGGCAGAGCTCGCCGGAAAGTTCAAACTCCAAACTCTGCCGCGTGGCAGGCCGGGGTCTCCGCCGGCCTGTTCACAGCGCCTGTTGACGGCAAAACCAATTACTTGACGCGCCATACCCGAGGCGCGTAGTATCCAGCCCATCACAGGCGTCCGGGAACCCCTCGGGCCGAGTCATCACAACCAACTATCAATACCGTGGATCACAAGGAAATTCGTAAAATCGTCGAGCTCATGAACGAGCATGAGCTCACTTATTTCCACCTCGAGGAAGAGGGGGTAAATCTGAAGCTTAAAAAAGGTGCCGAAATCGTGCACATGAGCCAGCCCTCCGCACCCATCGCCGCCGCCGGTACGCCCGCGCCCGCTGCCGCCGATTCCACGGCCCCCGCCGCACCCGCTGGCAATGAAATCACCGCGCCCATGGTCGGAACCTTCTACACCGCATCTTCTCCGGAGGCCGCGCCGTTTATCGCGGTCGGCGACACCATCAGCGAGGGCCAGACGCTCTGTATCATCGAGGCCATGAAGGTCATGAACGAGATCAAGGCGGAAACCTCCGGCACCATCAGCGCCCTCGTGGCCCAGGACGGCGAGCCTGTCCAGTTTGGCGACGTCCTGTTCCGCGTGCAGTAATGCCGCACCCGGGCGGCCGCTCCCGGCCGCCATCGCATGTTCCCGGTGGGTCCAATCACCGCATGCTTCCCATCAACCATCAACGAATCATCATTCACTGTGTTTAACAAAGTTCTTGTCGCCAACCGGGGGGAAATCGCCCTTCGTGTCATCCGCGCCTGCCGTGAGCTCGGCGTCGAGTCCGTCGCCGTCTATTCCGAGGCCGACGTCGATTCCATGCACGTCCAGCTTGCCGACGAAGCCGTCTGCATCGGCCCCGGCCCCAGCAAGGACAGCTACCTGAAACCCGACCGCATCATTGCCGCCGCCGAAATCACAGGCGCTGATGCCATCCATCCGGGATACGGCTTCCTCTCGGAAAACGCACGCTTCGTCGAGATCTGCGACAGCTGCAAGATCAAATTCATCGGACCGTCCGCCGAAGTCATCCGTAAAATGGGTGATAAAAACACGGCACGTGCCACCGCCGTCGCCAATGGTGTGCCGGTCACCCCCGGATCCGAAGGCATGCTCGAATCCGCCGAACACGGCTTGGAACTCGCCAGGGAGATCGGTTTTCCCGTCATGATCAAAGCCACCGCCGGTGGTGGTGGCCGCGGCATGCGCCCGTGCGACAGTGAGGAGAACTTCATCGAGATGTATAACCAGGCCAGCCAGGAGGCGATCGCGTGTTTCGGCAATGGCGACTGCTACCTCGAGAAGCTCGTGCTGAAGCCGCACCACATCGAACTCCAGGTCATCGCCGATACCCATGGTAACTACATTCAGCTCGGCGAGCGTGACTGCTCGATGCAGCGCCGCAACCAGAAAATCATCGAGGAGTGCCCGTCACCCCTCATTTCCCCCGAGCTCCGCAAAAGGATGGCCGACGCGTCAGTCAGTCTGATTTCTTCCATCGGCTACGAAAACGCCGGCACCATCGAATACCTCGTCGATGAAAAGGCCGAGCACTTCTATTTCATGGAAATGAACACCCGGATCCAGGTGGAGCATCCGGTGACGGAGGAAGTGATGGGCTGTGAGCTCATCAAGGAGCAAATCCGTGTCGCCGCCGGCGAGCCGCTGTCCCACCACGTGCTCAATGCCATGCCCCGTGGCCATTCCATCGAGTGCCGGATCAACGCAGAGGACCCGTACAACAATTTCTGCCCCAGCCCTGGCAAAATCGATCTTTGGTACACCCCCGGAGGCAAGGGCGTCCGGGTCGATACCCACGTCTACTCCGGCTACAGCGTCCCGCCGCACTACGATTCCATGATTGCCAAGCTCATCGTCACGGCGGCAACACGTGAAATCGCCATCGCCCGGATGAAGCGCGCCCTCTCCGAGTTCAAGATCGAAGGCATCAAAACCACCATCCCTTTCCAGCAGGAAATCATCGACCACCCCGATTTCATCAACGGGAAGTATGGTATCGAGTGGGTCGCCGATTTTATCCGGGAAAAAGGCTATTGAGCCATTATCGCCCCGGACGACCGACGCGGATCCGTTCGGAAAAATCCGGGTCGTCATGCGCCCGGGCCGCGGCATCGTTGATCCGGCACCTGGCGCGAAGTTCTCGAAACGGCAAGGAGGCATTGTCGATTCTCCCGCGTTCGTAGAGATATTCGTCCAGCATGCCATTGAACAGGATCCTCCAGTCCCACGCCCCACGCTTGTGCTCAGGGCGCTGGTCGCGCAGGCTGGTCGTACAGTTCGCATGGATCACGTTGTAGAACCTCGGCTTTTCGGCAAGCCGGTTCTGGATTTCCACCGCCCGCAAAAACATGTCCCGAACCTCGTCCAAGGGAGCGGAGATCGAATAAAGCCTGACCGTTTCCTTGCGCACGTTGGTCCGTAGCCGGATACAGTCCTCCTCCGAAACAAAGAGATACTGGAGCTCAAACATCTTATATAACCCGCCAAAGGGGGTGAACGCCTCACCCACCTCCCTGCGGGTTTCCACCGAAAGACACACTCTTCCGTCGGTCCCGAAATCAAATGACAACAGGGGATGCGCTAACAGATCACCCTTGAAGTTGGATTGAAAATAATCCAGACCCCGCAAGTTCGACAGGTGCACGGTGCGCGTTTCCCACCGCTCGGCAACCTTGCCGCCGACCCCGCTGTCGTCACGCGGGTAATCAAAATTGCGGAAATGATGCATCGTCACCCGGTCACCCGTCACTTCCGTATAGCCCGTCATCTTAAACTCCGGACTCCAGTCGCGATCATTCGATGGACGGATATAGCTCCACGGGATCAGCACCAATAGAACCGCTATCACCAGAGCAAGCAGTCGCTTTTTCCAGCCACATGCACATTGATACATCGAGATGCTCACCCCAATCCACATCAAGCCTAACAGAACATTGCCAGCACCCGCTTGCGCGAACGGCCCGTTGTAGTAAATCATTCCCCAGAGGTACGGCACGACAGGGATCGCCAACACCCATACCCCCACCCTGCCGGCACGCCCGCCGATGGATTTCCATGGTAACAGGCGCAGCTTCTGCCGTATTCCCCTGGCCAGGCAGAGAATACCACCGACCGGATTTGTTATCCTTTGTGCCATTCGGTATGACAATAATGTTTCCCCTCCGATCCGTCACGCTCGCATTTTACGACGAAATCTAACCATCATTGTCGCATTACCAAACACCCATCTCGACCAACTGCCGCTCAGCCTGGGGTTCCCATCCACGGTTAGCCGCGGGTGACGCCGGGGATGGATGGAGGATTTTTCCGGTGCGGAATTCCCGCCCGGGAAAGTACTCGCGCACGGTTTCGATCAGTTTTTTCTCCGCATAGGCACCCACACCAACGAGCCACTCCGGGTCGAGCGCGGTGATCACCGCGGCAAGATGCTTGCGGCAGGATTTTTCGACCGGCACCATCTCCGACTGGGGCAGCTTGTCAGGTGTGATGTTCTTGCCCGTCTCCCCCATCCAGACCAACGGGCAGTAGTTGGCGACAAAATGCTCCTCGAAAAAATCCTCCGGGTTCGGGTACTTACCGGCAAACAACCCCCAGAGGCGCCGACCACTCACCTCGGAGCGTGTGCAGTCGAACCCATCCACGGGACGCTTCGGATGCTCGTTTTCCGGCTTGTTCACAGGGCCGGAAATCCCCATCCAGTCGCGCACGGCGGGAACCTCGCCAAAAGGCACCCCGGTCTGGGCCATACCCCACGGCCCCGGATTCATCCCGAGCATTAATACGCGTTTTTTTCCGCTGGGCACGCCGCCAGCACCACCGAACCGCTCCAAATACTCACGGTGCCGGTCCCAGGCATATTCCGTGGGCAGGTAGACATGACTTACCGGATCCTTGAAACACAAGGGTTTCAGCTCGCGTATCAGATCCTGGGCGGCGTCGATCAACCGGTGGCTGGTGGTTTCTGGCATGCCCCGATCACACACTGAAACTGCTGAACTTCAAACTTCAAACTTCGCTCTGTTTGCCTACACTGCCGCCTCACCCAATGCCTATGACCTCTGACTCCGTCTTCACCTACACCTTTCTCCTGTGTATCGTCGCCATCACATGCGCCGTCCCCCTCTACGGCCTGATCCGCAAAAATGCACCCGATCTCGGCTGGAACCGGCACGGAAAGGTCAGCACCGAGTTTCTCAATAAAGCCGACCTCCTCGGCATCGGCCTTTTTCTTCTGATCTACGGCGCCTACCTGCTCGCCTCCCAAGCACCACCCGAACTCAACCCCGACGGCACGGTCAGGGAGATTAAAATCACGCCGCTGATCCTTGTCGCACGAATCATCTCACAGGTCGTCCCGGGAATCATCGTCATGGCACTGCTCATGTTCCGAAACATGAACTTCGTCGAGTTCTTCGGCCTGCGCTGGAAAAATGCCCGCTACCTTGTCGTCATCGCCCCCATGGGGGTCATTATCACCTACCTCTTCTTCTTCCTTCTGGAAAGCTCCGGATACATGGACTTCCTCAAAAATGCCTTCGGCGATGATTCCAAGGAACAGGAAACCGTCCGGGTTTACAAGGAAGCCAGCGCAACCGCCATCAGGATTCTAATCGCGGTGAGCGTGTGTGTCGTCGCTCCCGTCATCGAGGAGGTGGTCTTTCGTGGCTACATCTACGCGTCTGCCAAACGGTTCACCGACCGCTTTTTCGCCGCCGCCTTCTCCTCGCTTTTCTTTGCCGTGGTCCACTTCAACATCAACGCCCTGCTGCCGCTCTTCCTGCTCGCCCTGATCCTTGCCCTGGCCTACGAGCTGACAGGCTCGCTCTGGGCACCCATTTCCATTCACGCCCTGTTCAACGCATCCAACCTCGCGATGCTTGAAATGCAAATCCCGGCGAACTAGCCCCATGAAATTCACTTTTCCCAACCGTATCGCACTGCTGTTGCCCATACTCGCCCTTTGCGGCTGCGACGATAGAAAGCCGGGCACCGACAGCGCTGCCGGTGGTTCCGCCGACACCCTGCCCACCAGCCAGGCTTCCGGCGGGGCCCACCCCGACCTCCACGCCAGCCTGGCCCAACTCCCCGGCCAGAACGCCATCTCCCAACGTTGCCAGGAATGCCACAAGGAGATCCACCACCACTGGCAAGGGTCCGACCACGGACAGGCGAACCGACTGCTTAACGCCAGCCTCGACACCCTGCCCTTCTCGGAACAAAAACTCACTACCACGTCCGAAAAGTGGTCATTCACCCGGGACACCGGCAAACTCACGATCACGGCCAACGAAAAATCCCACCAGGTGGGGATGGTGATCGGGATCAAACCCCTGATCCAATACCTCGTCTCTGCCGGCGGCGGCCGCTGGCAAACCCCGAGCGCCGCATGGGACCCCGCCAAAAAGGAATGGTTCGACGTCTTTGGCGGCGAAGCCCGCACCGAACGCGACTGGGGCCACTGGACCGGCCGCGGCATGACCTGGAACACCCAGTGCGCCTGGTGCCACATGACCGATTACCGGAAAAATTATGACCTCAAAACCGACACCTATCAGTCGCACTGGAAGGAAATGGGCGTCGGCTGCACCCAGTGCCACGGTGACCTCGCCCAGCAGGCCGACCCCGAATCCGGCTGCCTCATCGACCTCACCCAACACAAATCCCTCAAAAAAAACCACCCCGACCGCATTTACGACAACTGCGCCACCTGCCACAGTCGACGCGCCGAGTTTGACGACCATTTCCACATCGGCGACAAGTATGGCGACCACTACCAGCTGCAGCTCCCGACCATGCCGCACCTCTACTACGCCGATGGCCAGATCCGCGACGAGGACTACGTCTGGACCTCGCTGCGGATCAGCAACATGGGACACAAGGGCGTGCGCTGCGTCGACTGCCATGACCCGCACACCACCAAGCTCAAGCTACCCCTCAAAAACAACACGCTCTGCATGTCCTGCCACGCCGGTGGCACCAATGGCCGGATCAGCGGCGCCAGCATCATCGACCCCGCCAGCCACTCCCACCACAAGGCCGACAGCACGGGTAGCTCGTGTGTCGAATGCCACATGACCAACACCACCTACATGGGCCGCGACCCCCGCCGCGACCACGGCTTCCACGTCCCCGATCCACAAATGACCAAGGAGCACGGCATCCCCAATGCCTGTAACAAATGCCACACGGACAAGGACACCGACTGGGCGGTCGAATGGACCAAGACCTGGTACGGGGAAAAAATGCACACCCCGGAACGCAAGCGTCAGCGCGCGCGCACCCGGGCGATCGCATCCGCCTACAATGGGCAAGCCGGCAGCCTCGACGCCCTGCTCGCCTGCTATGCCCAGGAGCCCAACCCATACTGGCAGGCCACTCTGATCCAGATCCTGCAACCCTGGGCGACCGAACCCCGGGTCCAATACATCGGCCGCGTCGGCGTCAGCCACAAGGAGTCCCTGGTCAGGGCCGCGGCCTGTATGATCCTCGAGTTTAGCCCAGGCAACGGTCCGTGGCTCGAACCCCTGCTCCAGGATCCCGTCAAAGAAGTCCGAATGGCCGCCGCATGGGCGTGGCGCACCCACCTGTCCGAACGGTCCGACATCCTCAAGGAACTTAAAACAAGTATCCGCTTCACCGCCGACCAACCTTCCGGCGCCATGCGTATGGTCCAGCTGGAGTCCGAAGCCGAGAACTACCTCGAAGCGGAAAAGTGGATGAAAAAAGCGCTCGCCCTCGATCAAACGTCCGCCGGAACCCACGAGTATTACGCCATTTTGTTAGGCCAACTGAAGAAACCCGAGCAAGCACTCGCACAGTTGAAGATTGCCGTCAGCCTCGATCCCGATAATGCGCGCTACCCGTATCTGATGGCGCTCACCTACGCCGAACTCGACCAAAAGGACAAAACCGAACAGCTGCTGCGCAAGGTGGTCAAGCTGGACCCGCGCCACGACCGCGCATGGTATAACCTCGGACTCCTGCTGGCCGGGCAAAACAAGCTCAACGAGTCGATCAGCGCCATCCGCACCGCCGAACAGATCAACCCGCAAACCCCCGACTACCCGTACGCCCGCGCCACCCTGCACCTGCGCAAAGGCGAAAAAATGGAAGCCTTCGAGGCCTGCCGGACCGTGCTCGGCATCGACCGCAGCTACCAGCCGGCACTCAACCTGCTCCGCCAAATTGGCAACCCCAATACCCCCTGATCCATGCAGCCACCACCCATTGACGATCCCAGTGCTCTCGTCAGAACAAACACCTTTCCCACCCAGCTGCGGTTCTGGGCACTGCACTGCGGACTCACCGCACTGCCGAGTTTTTGTATTGCGCTCACCCAGTTTAACAGCCCGCAAGCCATTCTCGCCATGCTCTGTGGCATTGCCACCTTCGTCTTTGGCTACGCCTTCCTGACCTCCACACCCATTTATGGGAAAGTCCACGGCGGCCTGATCGGCAGGTCCATCAAACTCGGCACACGGATCCGGATGATCATCTCCCTCGCCTCACTGCCGCTGCTCATCCCCCTCATCGGCCAAAATATGGAAAGCATGGGAGAGCCGCCTGAATACCTGTTCTACGCCCCGGACTTCTGGTTTGGCTACGCGGCCATCATCGTTGTTTTCATCGGACTGAATGCCGTCACAGGTGGCAGTCCCGCGGGAAATCTTAACGACGGGTCATTCGGTCAGGATTTTTTAACCCCGTATGCAACCACCTTGGTCGAGGGCCTGCTCATCTCCGTCTCCCTGGTATTCATCGCTTTCATCACCCTCATTATTCTCAACTTCAGAAGAAACCGACACCAGTTGCCATCACAGCATTTCCCTCAGGCGTGACCCTTCCCGCCTCACGACAGTTAGCAGCCGGGCGCCACGGGTTGCCCGGTTTCTGCGTTGTGAGATTCCAGCTTCGGCCGATGTTGCGGTGTCATCAATACCGATTCGGGGGTCACTCGGAGCGTACCCATGCGAGGGCATCATCGTAGGCGTCATAATCAAACGATCGAATTTCCGCGGCGATAAAGTGAGAGGCGAGTCGCGGGGCAATCGAGACGAGCTTGCTGTCGGTGACAAGAGCAACTTTCCGAATCTTGCGGTGATGGTCCTTCACGAATTTGAAGTGGTGCATCAGTCCGTCAAGATCTTCCCAGCCAGAAAATTGCTGGGTATGAATGAGGAGCCCTTTGAGGCAGTCATGACTTTCGAGGTAGGTATCGACGGATTTCGTCAGGCTTTCGAGGTCCTCGGCCGACAAAGGGCCGCTGGGTTCGACGACAGCGATTGCATCGTCGGCGAGCATCTTGTGTGTGATCATTAGTTCGGGGGGTTGGGGGGTTGGATTGCATGGCTGATGCGAGTGGTGCAGCTGCCCGGATTGATTATCATAGCGATGCCACCGCCACTGCACTTCCCGCGGCCCCATCCGGTAGGGACGGAGCCGTATGTTGCACGCGATAGCGCCATCAATAAACGGCAAGCCACCACACCGCATGTAACACACACTCCGTCGGGCATCATGTCAACTATGCCGCACCACCACCACCCCCCTAAATGGGGATAGCAGGAGGATGGCGGGCGAGACCCTGGTTGGTCCGGTCATTTTTCCTGTTGCGCTATCCAGTCGGAAATGTCCTGCACGACTCCGGCAGCGACATTTCCCGGTTGCTGATACTCTGCTCCTGTACTTTTCCCGTCCACCTCCATGAAAAGATGGTTAAGGGTCGGATATGGTCTGAACTCCACGTTCTTTTTGCCAGCCAGTCCAAGACGCCATGTGTTGAAATCTTTTGCGCTGCTTACTTGGCAATCCTTTTCTCCCTGCATGATCAGAATCGGCTTGGGGATGGCTTTCGCTAGCTCTAACGGCCGATAGTCTTTAAGATCGAGCCAATAGTTTTGTGGCACGCCAAGCAGACTGCCCGCAGGCACCCTTGTCCGGCTCAATTTTTTGATGGCGGTCACCTGCTTTTTAACCGCTTCAATCCTGGCTTTGGCATCAGCCGATAATACAGGGGACAACGACGACTGATAGCGCACCTGTTCGAGAATAAGATCTTCCAAGGGGCGCACGTTGGCTGCCATCATGACAAAACCCGCGATCCGAGGCTTGTCCTTGGCAATCCGCGGTATCAGCATCCCGCCCAGACTGTGCCCGAGAACGAAAATACGATCGGCTTCGACCAGCTTGTTTGTTTGCAGGAGCGCTACCGCCGCCCACGCATCGTCAATCGTCTCTTCCTGAACCGTCAGATGCTCGGCGTGTTGTGCGAGTTGGCTTGCATATTGTCGTGTGCGCTTCTCATAACGAAGCACCACAATTCCCCGGGAGGACAGGCCCCATGCCAGGTCGCGAAACGGTTTGTTAGGCCCTATGGTCTCGTCTCTGTCCTGCGGCCCCGAACCATGCACGAGAACCACTGCGGGAAACGGGCCCTCCTTGTTGGGCACCGACAGGGTACCTGGAAGGGCCCAGGCCCCATGTCCAACTTGCACCTCCATTTCTCTGAAGCTCGCTTTGTTGACATATTGCGGAGTCCGATACCCGGTACCCGGAGTGGGCACGAAGAACAGTCCAGCTATCTGCTTCGCCTGATCGAAAACCACCTTGACGTCCAATGATCGCTTTCCAAACTGACAAGTCACGAATACGGCACGGTACGCACCAAGGACCTCCGATCTTGTTGACGTAACTTTCTGAAAGGGGCCTACTGCTTGCAGTTGACGATTCCAAATGGCTCGTAATGCATCGGGTGTCACTGCCTTCTTCATGTTGATGTCGAAAAGTTCCACGGCCTTGCGAAATTCTTGTCGGTGCAGCGATACAACAAAGTGCCGGGCCGAATCTTCAGCCGATGGAGCCGCTCCCATGGCAGGTGCCATGATGCCAAAAATCGCCCAACTCAAAATCAACAACGTCTTCATCCTATTTGCACTCTAGACGAATCTGTGCTGGAATCCCAGCCTTGAGTGACTGGTCGATACCTTCCTGAAGCTGCTTACCGGAGTATGCCTTTTTCTTTCCGTTAGAATCGGCATGTAAAACGTAGCTTTTTTCCGGGGTAACGGTAAACCACTCGGGGAACTGGTTGATTCTGGGCCAGTCAATCGGTAGCCTCATGATAGTCTTGTGGCGAGGTGTATCGAAGTGCAACTTGCCCTTCCAGTCCTTCTCTGCTGTTAGTGTCAGGTAAAGTCTGCCGTTGTCTTCAACGGCGCCGACGACAAGGTCTTCTCGCCACGGATGGACCGAAACGCCCTGAGTCTTCCATAAGCAGTACATGATTGTCGTTCGGGCGAAGTTGCCGTCGCCATGCCAGCCCTCAATCACACCATCAGGCTTCTGCTTCTTCCACATCACCTTGATTTCACTGTCCATCCATTCGGCGACTGATGCCACGGGTTCGCGGTTGTAGAGGTTCAACGCGCTCTCGATTGAATCCGCGTAGCCGTCAGAGCTGCTCCGTTCCCATGGGTAACTGCGGTAGTTGTCGTTGATATTCGAAAGGGCTTTGCGCGTGGCGTCCCGGTATTCCTTGGTTCCGTCCACGAGATAGACGGTATAAATACCGTTATAGGTGTAACCCCATGTGTCGGCAATCCCCTCGTCTATCCAGGTTCCTGCCATGGGATTAATCTCATTGTAGAAAAGACCGTGTTCATTTCTGCCCACTTCCAGAATGCGGTCCAGCATTGCGTGAATGGGCTTCTCGTAGGCCTTCTTCTTTTCAGGCATGGCAAACTTCACCGCCGCATACAGTTCGCAGAGCCCGGAAACAATCTCGCATCCGTGATCCCGTAGTCTCAGCTTCGTTGTGTCACGCGTCGGGTGATGCTTGTCGAGCAAGTAGTAATCACCCAGGCGTATTGCCCATTCCAGATACTTCTTGTCGCCCGTCATCCAATAGATGCGTGATAGCGCCTGGAGCATCTCGCCGTTTAATTCCACATTGGTTGATACGATCTTGCCATAGGGCGTGTCGACCCGAGCCTGTTTCCACATGCCGTCGAGAATAGCAATCATGCGATCACACCATGGACTTTGACCCAGCCATTCCGTCAGCGGCAGCAGGCCGTCCTTGATGTATTCAGATGATCCGAAAAGAATGCTGTCGAGATTCGGTTTGTCCTTAGAAAAGTCTTTTTTGGCGAAATCATAGGTATCCGGAAGTACGCCAATGCGCGAGGTGAGCTTGATTTCTGTCGCCAGCATTTCCTTCATTCGCCCTTCAAACAGGATCCGATCCGTGAACGATGTTGTCAGCACCATAAATGGATAGTTGTCGGCCGCGGTATCCTTGGCATTCCAAAACCGGTCCCTTCGGTTCCGGGGAATAAGCTTGGTTTCCGGATCAGCAAGTTTGAGCCATCCTTCCACATAGTGCTGGCAACGACGATAGCCTTCGTTGGCGAGCTTGCCATTGAGCAGGGCCTTGTCAAAGTGACCTTGCTCACCTGCGCCCATGCAGAGCTGAGGCGCAGTTGAGACGATCAGGAGTAAGTAGACGAGCAGGGACTTTCTTGTCACTGTAGGGGGTTTTTCTTTTGTGGCTATGGAGCGGGACGGGGCGGACATTGCCACAAACGTCTTGTTCACCGGTTGTTTCACGCCTCCATTTCGGGTTCTGCGTGCCATTCATGCAGTATGTCTCGCATCAACAAAGCATGGTCGAATTCGATGCAGTCTGATGGAAAAATCGAGGGGTCGTCGAAAAAGGCCGAATGAACATGCTCGACCTCTACCGCGGATAGCTGCCAATCCGGTACTTTGAGAAGTAGCCCGTCTAGTCGGCATGAATCAGGTCGGGATGAATATCCGATGCACCCCGCTTCAAAGAAGTCTGAAGATTCGGAGAGTGAGGAAAAAATTGAGCTCGATGGAAACTCTTCCAAGCGACGGATCTTGAGATCGACAAGTGGGCTGTCGAAATCATCGGCATCGATCCTCATTGAGATCTTCTCTCCCTGATCGTTAACGTCAAACCGGGAAAGATGGTGGACGCCAGGAAACAGTCGACCCCCTGCGAGAGAATTGAGTCGAGAATCTGTATCGCGCCGAGGAACGAAGACGCCTTCCTTCTTTGTTCCGTCATCATCGATCCACTCCACAGCAATGCGATGCGCTGAGTTTTCGCTCGTTATACCCAGGAAGCCAGGCATTCCTTTCGGTCTTATTTTTTCTAGTCGGATAAGGCAAATTCCGGCAACCGCATATCCATGAACGAGTTTGGGGCTAAACCTTTCAGGCAGGATCGACTCCACGACACGGGGTGAAATTCTGTAGTTCAACAAGATGCGTCGTCGAATGATGCCTGTAATTGCTGGGATCTTCATTTTTTAGCGAACGTTCGAAATATAGGCACGGCAAAAGTTAACCACCAGAGCGAAACTAATCAGGTGCGTTGTCAGCCTTTGCCTACTGCCCATTCTCAAGAGCATTCCTTCATCCTATCCACCTCATAGTGCTCCTTGGCACGGTGACTTTGAATCAGTCGGACCATTTCCCGCATGGAAGTCACCGCGATACCTCGGGCCCGGTTTTTCGCCCCGGCCACGTAGGCAAACTTCCACTGACGGCTCAGGTCGGCCAGCCCCCGGAAAAGCGGGTAGCCGGGTTGGTAAACATGCACGGGCTCACCGGTCACTCCGTTGAATTCGAGGATCTTGATGTTTTTCCCGGCGCGGAGGTCTTCCACGCTGGGAACCTTGACGTCATACCGACCGCAGTGAAGGGCTCCCGCGGATTGGGTGAGGGTATCGATCGCCCGGGTGAGTTCCGGCGTGATCTCGTTCCGATCATCAGTAAAGACCGCACCCCGCGCGTGGGTCCCTATTTCCGCCAGCACCACCACCTCACCTTCAGCGGGAACCTCGTCAAGCCGACCGACAAACTTGCTTAAGTAGTAGCTGGCCATCGTTACCGCCCGCGCATCCTCCAGAATGAGGTGCTCAAGGTTTTTGACGCCATCGCCGATGAGTTTCTGCTGGTGTTTGCCCGCCACGCTGTAGAGCCAGCCCTGCTTCTCACCGGGCATCCGTACATAGAAAATGCCATATTCCAAGCCGGCGACGTATTCCTGGGCGATCACGTCCTCGTGGCAATCACTGAGGTAGGTTTCGGCAGCGGCTGCGTTTTGGATCACGGCCACCCCCTGGCCGCGCTCACCGACGTCGGGTTTCAAAACCACGGGCCAGTCCAAACCCGTCTCATCCATAAAATCCAGAAGCATCGCCATACGTTGATTCTTTCCAGACGGCACCCTGAGATAGGCAGGTAACATATCGCTGCCTCCGAAGAGATCCAGCGTGTCACCCTTGGACTCCATGGCAAAACCACTGTGCGGAAGGGCCGGGTTTGAGGCGGTAAAAAGGGTCAGCCCCCGGTGCCTGACCGCCAGCCACAGCATATATACCGCCATCGGCAAATACACCAGCCAAGTCGGCCAGAACTCCCAGTGAGTGAACCGCAGCCACCGACCATACAGAAGCCTCCTGCCGCGCCAGTTACACATCGGTAGAATCAGTTTCAACAAAACCCAGATAAACAGCCCGGCAGCCAGCAACACCCAACCGACATATTGCTCGTACACCCGCAGCCATCCTAACACGGCCTTACCCGCCAGCATCGCTACACCACAGAGCAATGGCGTCCACACCACCGATGCCAGCGCCAGGACAAACGCGAATTTTCTCGGATTCCACCCCATCGCCCCGGCCGCAAGATAGGAAACCACCCGCGACCCAGGGATGAACCGACTCAAAAAAATCCAACGCGCGCCATACCGGTCAAAAAACCGCGCACCCCGCGCCATCCGCTCAGGCCGCATCTTTTTCGCCAACCACTTCCACCTCAACGCCCCCCGCGTAAACAGGCTGCCCAGAAAATAAATCGCCATATCCCCCGTCCATATTCCAACCGCACAGGCACCCGCAGCAGCCGTCAGCGGCAGCTGCCCACTCGCCGCCACCAACCCTCCTGCAATACAGGCCAGATCCTCACTGCCATAGGTCGCCAGCGCCAGGATCAAGGCCAACGTCCATGGCCTATCACCCAAGGCCTGAAGCTCGACTAACAGACCAGT
>JARFRT010000026.1 GCA_029287105.1 Akkermansiaceae bacterium
GCCATGGCGGGATTCTGGGATTGATGATTTTCACCCTCGTTTATGCGAGGAAAAACAAGGTTTCCTGGACCGGTGTCGGCGACGGCCTTTGCGTGGTTGCCCCGATCGGACTTGGTCTCGTCAGGATGGCGAACTTTATCAATGGCGAGTTGTATGGTCGTGTGGCCCATGGGGTCAGTTGGGCGGTGAAGTTTCCCGACGCCCTGCGTCACAATGGCCGGGCGTATGATGCCGTCAGGGAGGCCGGGCGCTTGGCACCCGAGGTCTACGAGTTTGACTCGCCGCAAAATGATTTGCTGGGGCATCAGTTGTCCTACCTGATTGAGAAATCACGCGACAACCCGGAGATCCTTCAGGCACTGGGAAATCACCTCGATGCCCGACATCCGTCACAACTTTACGAGGCGCTGTTAGAAGGGCTGGTGCTCTTTGCCATCCTGTTCTTCACGCACATTCGTTTTCCCAAATTGCCGCACGGTATTTTAACCGGCCTCTTTTTCCTGCTCTATGCCGTGTTCCGGATTATTGTGGAAGGCTACCGCGAACCCGATTCCGCCATGATCGGCGCACTGACCAAAGGCCAGTTTTACTCGACCTTCATGATTGTCGCCGGCATCGGCTTTATCGGCTTCGCGCTGTGGCGACAGAAAAAGGCCAATGTGCTGTAGCACTAGAGATCCTCGAAGCTGCGCTGGTGCTGGTCGAGTAACAACGTACGGCTATAGCCAGCTTGTCGGGCCAGCGCGATGGCTCGATCAAAATCCCGGGCGACTTCTCCCGGGTGGTGGGCGTCCGACGAGATGACCAGTGGGATGCCGGCGGAGTAGGCGAGGTCGAGAAAATCAATTTCCGGGTAGGCTTCCTTGCAGGGTTTGTGCCAACCGGCGGTATTGAGCTCGATGGCGCAGCCGGCGGAGGCGATGGCGTCAATGGCGGGTTCGTAGAACCGCCGCAGGTCGCCAGTGGGCTTGTAGCCAAACTTTTTGATCAGATCCGGGTGCGCGAGGATATCGAAGAGCCCGCTTTCCGCCATGTCGGCGTAGGTCTGCCAGTACCGGTCCCAGGCGTCGGCGACGTCGGTTTGCGCCCACCTTTCCAGCCACGCCGGGTTATCGAAATCCCAGTCAGTGAGGTAGTGGACGGATCCGATCAGGTAGTCCCAGTTGTATTTCCCCGCAAGGGATTCAATCCAAGCCTCGCAGCCCGGTAACCAGTCGCACTCCAACCCGGCGCGGATGGGAAGAATCTCCCCCGCCTCAGCGCGGGCGCGGTCGATCCACCGGAGGTAATCCGGGAGGTCGTCGGCAGACATCCGCCAGTCGTCGAACGGTTCCGGCTGCACCGGGGCGTGGTCGGAGATGCCGAATTCGGTCAGCCCCGCCTTGAGCGCAGCCTGGACAAACTGCTCCGGCGTCCCTTCGGCATGATGGCAGAGCGGCGTGTGGCTGTGGTAGTCAGCGGGCATGGGAGTGTTCTAGACCCTATGTTTTCATTTTTAAACCCCAAATATTCAATGGAGGAAAGCGGGAGCATCGATATCCTCGTCTGTCCGGATTCGGGGGGATTGAGTGTTTTGATGGAAAAAGTAGCGCCGGAGGGCAGTATTAGATCACATGTTGCGGCTCACTTTAGCGTCACTTGTTGCACTGGCGACCACACTTGCCCCGATTTCAGGCGCCTCGCGGTTCAAACTGGAGAAATCAATGGATATTGCCACGGTGCCGGCCGGGTTTCCGGTCGGGTTCTGTTTGCTGACAGACGGGCCGCGCCAGTATGTCGCCTACTACGACCACAAACGGCGCATGACCATCGCTTCGCGCACCTTGGATTCGGATTCCTGGCAGTTTCAGATCCTGCCCACCCAGGTGGGATGGGACTCGCATAACTACATCACCATGGCGCTCGACCGCGATGGCCACCTGCACGTGTCGGGTAACATGCATGCCGTGAAACTGATTTATTTTCGCACGGGAAAACCCGGGGACATCACAACGCTCAAACCGTGCCCCATGACCGGAAAGTTGGAGAACCGGGTGACCTATCCACGTTTCATGAACGACCACAGCGGCAGACTGATATTTACCTATCGTCATGGTGGTTCCGGGAATGGGGTCAATATTTACAACAGGTATGACACGCGGACGCGAACCTGGGCGAGGTTGTTCGATACGCCGTTGCTTGATGGAGAGGGGGAAATGAATGCCTACCCGAGTTTGCCTGTGCTGGGTCCCGACGGCATGTTCCACACTGTCTGGGTCTGGCGGGATACTCCTGAC
>JARFRT010000045.1 GCA_029287105.1 Akkermansiaceae bacterium
CCAGATAGTGCCGGATCAATGGCATCACCTCGGTGAGCTGGTCTGGAGCGAAATCCCCGCCGTCCAGATCATGGCGCACCGGATTCTCACCCACATTGCCAGGCAACACATCTGGGCGCAAGACATCCTCGATGAAGCCTATCAGGATGAGGAAATCGTGGATGAGGCGAACAAAGCACCGCTTTAGGAAGCGGCAGACGGATCTCGGGCGGATCATGACAAACTGCGCCCCCCCAGTGGCACCCTTTCAGGGCACGGGTATCCGGCGGGCCCGGATCCTAGGGCTGCGGCCTGTCGGCCTGACCCTAGGCTGTTGCAGTTAGACCCCGTTGGGGCACCCCGACCACCGACTTCCCGACTTCCCGACTTCCCGACTTCCCGACTTCCCGACTTCCCGACTTCAAGACTTCAAGACTTCAAGACTTCAAGACTTCAGGACTTCAGGACTTCCCGACTTCAAGACTTCAAGACTTCAAACCTACCCCCTCGGGTGGAACTTCCGGTGTACTGCCTTGAGGCCCTTTTGATCGACGTGGGTGTAAATCTGGGTGGTGGCGATATCGGCGTGGCCTAACATATCCTGGATGACACGCAGGTCGGCACCATTTTGCAACAAGTGGGTGGCAAAGGAATGACGCAGCAGGTGGGGATAAACGTTCTGCTCCAATCCCGCCGCCTTGGCACGCTGTTTAACAATCTCGCGAACACGCTCGGGGCTTATTTTGCCGCCGCGGATACTGATAAAAACCCATGATGACGTCTGTTTTCGAACCATCCCGGGGCGTTCGTTTTTGAGGTAATCCGCCATTGCCTCACGGGCCTTGCCACCCACGGGGACGATTCTCGTCTTACCGCCCTTGCCGGTGACCCGGATAAAGCCTTCGTCGAGATCAAGGTTTTCCAAACGGGCACCGCAGAGTTCCGACAGACGGAGTCCGGACGCGTAAAAGAGTTCGAGGATCGCGAGGTCGCGCCGACCTAAGGGCTTATCCCGATCCACCGACGCAAGCATCGACCGCACGTGCTGTTCATTCAATGTTTCGGGAAGGTGCATTTCAGCGCGTGGCGGCAGCAATGGCTCGGCGGGGTCGGCGGTGATGATGTTTTTGCCGGCGAGTCGACGGAAGAAAATCTTCAGGTGCACCATAGAGATCCTCAATGACGACGCCGACATGCCGCGGTCCTTTTGCTCGGAGAGAAACCGGGACAGCTCATCTGTGCCGATGTCATCCCAAGCGGTGATCCCATTCGCCTCCAGCCATGCCTCCAGGGAATCAAGCGTTTGCCGGACCGACAATTGATAGGCAGTCGAAAGCCCGCGCTCGGTGGCGATGTAGAGGAGGAATTGGTCGATCTGCGAGGTCACGGCACCTTTTACTCCTAATTCTGCCAATACCAAATTGCAAAATGCAAAATGACGAGACAGGTTTAGCTGTTTACCTCCTGCTCAGCCTCATCTGCTTCCAGCCTGCGGAAAACAACCTGTTCGACGCGGCGGCCATCCGTGCCGGTCACCTTCGCCTCATACCCCTCCACCTGCAACGTTTCCTCGAGTTCGGGAAGGTGGCCCAGTTCACGGGTGATGTAGCCACCGACGGTTGAGATCTCGCCACTTTCCAGGTCGAGTTCGGGCACGTGGTCGGATAGCTCGTTCAGCGTCAGCGATCCTTCGGCGACAAACTCATCTTTATTCACTCGTTTGAACGCGCAGGTCTCGCTATCGAATTCATCCTGGATGTCCCCGACCAACTCCTCCATCACGTTGTCCAAAAAGACAAGGCCGGCGGGATCTCCATGTTCATCCACCGCCATGGCGAGGTGCGCATGCTCCTTGAGGAAAAACTGAAGCAATACATCGAGCGCCATCGTTTCGGGCACCACCTTGATGGGTCGTTTGATCCGGATAAGGTCGGGGTCCTCATCGCTGATCAGGGTCAGAATGTCCTTGATATGGATAATCCCCAGAGTGTTGTCCAGATGGCCCTTCACCAGCGGGAAACGGGTGTGTTTACTACGGATGGCCACCTCCAGATTCACGGCAAAGTCGGCATCGACATCAAGCGCCACCACCTCACTGCGCGGCGTCATCACATCCTTGACCGATATATCATTCAACTCGAGCGCGTTGATCAGAATCTCACGTTCGGTGTCGGTCACCTCGTCGTGCCTCCCGCTTTCCTCGACAAGCAGGGCAAGCTCCTGGGCACTGTGCACGTCCTGATGCCCGGCGGGCTCGACACGGAACACCTTTTTCAAAATCAAGTTTGCCGTGCTGTTGATCAGCCAGATCGCCCAGCCAAAAACCTTGTAAAAAAGGTGCAGCGGGCGAATCAGGAAGATGGTTGTGCCGACCGGCTTGCGGATGGCCAGCACCTTGGGCACCTGCTCCCCGACGATGACGTGGACAAAGGAAAACGATACCGCCGCCAGCGTGATCGAAATACCCCGTATCAGCCACACAGGCGCGTCCGGCGTGATGTTCTGTAATATCGGGGCCACAAAATGCAGCACCAACGGCTCACCCAGCATCCCCAAGACCAACGATGCCACTGTGATCCCCAGTTGCCCGGCAGAAAGATATCCGTCCAGCTTGCCCAGCGCGTGCAGGGCAAGATTCGCCTTGGCCGGCTTCTCTCCCAGGACCTCGATAAGCTGGCTCTTGCGCACCTTGACCAGCGCAAATTCCGCCGCGACAAAAAAGGCATTAATGATCAGAAAGATAACAATACCTAACAAATACTTCGCAACAAGCCCCCAGGACGGGAGCTCGGTGGGTAGTGCACTTGCCGAGGCAATGATGTCCAATGTCGCGTGCATCACTGTCTTTCGTACACCCCCTCGTCACGCTTTTCCAACACGGTGAAACCTGCCTTTTTCGCGTCACTGATCGATAATGGCTTGGCGATTTTCGGCGTATTCACCCGACTTATCACCTTTTTAACGGCGTGCCTGCACAGGGGGCACACCTTGAGCGGCTCCCTGTCCACTGGCCGGCGCAATTCAAATCCTTTGGCACAAACACGACAACTCGACTCCGGGTCATCGGCATGCTCTGAGATATATTCGTAGAGGGGCATTTTTGCAGGCTGCCGGCATTTGCAGCATCGGGAAAATAAGAAAGACGCAAGGCGTCATTCCCTTGTCAGGAACCACCTTGCGCCGAGAGAGTATCACAACCTAGTCCAGCCTACCAGCTCGACTTGGTGACGCCGGGAATCATGCCATGCGAAGCAAGCTCACGAAATGCGATACGCGAAAGCTTGAAGCGACGGAGATATCCATGACGACGACCGGTGAATTCACAACGGTTCACCAATCGGGTTTTGCTTGAGTCGCGCGGGAGCATACTCAGACCGACGTAGTCTTTCTCCTCCTTGAGTTTCTTACGCAGGTCGGCATATTTTGCGACGGTTGCTTGCTTGCGCTTGTTGCGCGCTATCCATGATTTCTTTGCCATAACGGGGCGCTGGGAATACCCGATCCGGTGGGTAAATCAAGCCATTTTTGCTCAAAACTTCACTTTTCTTACCATCGGGCCGATTCCTATTGCCTCCCAGCCCTCGCCAGCCTTAATTCCACCAGCGATTTACCCGCGGGCGTCTCCGCGCACCACGACCGTTACCCCGACCAAAAAACCATGTCCATCACACCATTTCACTACCAGGAACCGTTCCCTCTGGGCCCCGACACCACCGAATA
>JARFRT010000051.1 GCA_029287105.1 Akkermansiaceae bacterium
GCGTGCCTTAATCGGGAAAAATGTGAAATTATATATTAGATCTGCCAATTCACATTCAATTGAACATGCAGTCCAATATTCTTGCCAAATTTATTGAGACAGCATTAATATTTCGGCGTGATATTCTTTCCGTAATCATTATCCAAATCAGAAAAGGCAGACCACAAAATATGGGATGCGATCTAATCCGTTACTGTTGCCTGTTTGACGTTCATGTTGGCCTCCCTCCTGTTAAAAATTTGACAATGCCCGCCGAGCGGGGTTACATACACAGTATACCACACGCAGTGCCCGGCATTTCGGGAAAATCGGAATACCCTCGGAACTTGGCAAAAATACTCAGTTTAGATACCATTGATAATTAATTTTGTGAATTATGCGCAAAATACGCATAAGCATGATGAGAAGTTAGCTTGAGCAGGAAAATTTGGAGGATAAAAGAAAATGAACGCGATCTTGAAAATTTCATTCACATTGGCTTCAGTCATCATCGGTATCGGAATTTCGACCACCGCACTTGCCAGCGAAATCGCTGATATTATTTACCACAATGGAACCATTCTGACCATCAATGACGCCCAACCGCGTGCGGAAGCCGTGGCGGTCAAGAATGGAAAAATCCTGACAGTTGGCGCCGAAAAAGATATCTTCAAGTCCAAAGGGGACGCGACCAAGCTGATCGATCTGGGTGGCCACACGATGCTTCCCGGTTTTGTTGATGCCCACGGTCATGTCATGGGTGGAGGCTTGCAGGCACTTTCGGCTAATCTTTTAGCCCCTCCGGACGGAGAGGTGAAAGACATCGCTTCGCTCCAGCAGACACTGCGCGACTGGATGGCTGGCAACGATGTGGCGGTAAAGAAAATTGGTCTTGTCGTCGGTTTCGGATACGACAATTCCCAGCTTGCCGAGTTGCGACATCCTGTGCGCGAGGATCTGGATGCCGTCACGAAGGAGGTTCCGATAGTTCTCATTCATCAATCCGGTCATATTATCTCCGTTAATTCGAAGGCCCTGGAAGTAGGCGGCATCACGGCAGAAACGCCCAACCCAACGGGCGGTGTCATCCAGCGCAGTGAGGACGGCAAGGAGCCGAACGGCGTGCTCGAGGAGACGGCGGCCTTTCCTCTGTTGATCAAGCTGCTGGGTCGGGTGGGACCGGAGGGGTCGGCAACCTTCGCCCGCGCGGGGGCCGAACTGTGGGCACGCTTTGGCTACACAACGGCCCAGGATGGGCGCACGATGCCCGGGGCGTTGAAAACCTTCACGGCCGTCGCGGCTGCAGGTGATCTTAAAATCGATGTGGTCAGTTATCCGGACGTGCTCGTTGCGCGGGATGCGATCAAGCAGGAGGTCAGTCAGACCTACAAGAACCACTTCCGGGTGGGGGGTGCAAAGCTCACTATCGACGGTTCACCCCAGGGGTTCACCGCGTGGCGCGACCGCCCCTACTATAAGCCGGTGGGCAACTACCCGCCTGGCTATGCCGGCTACGCTGCCGCCACCCCCGAGCAGGTCGGTGACGCGATTGACTGGGCATTTGCCAACAATATTCAGATCCTGACCCACTCTAACGGTGAAGCGGCTTCTGATCAATTGATTGCATACATTAGTGCATCCACCAGGAAGCACGGCGCGGGCGACCGTCGTCCGGTCCTGATCCACGGCCAGTTTCTCCGTGAAGACCAAGTGGATTCGTTAAACTCCCTTGGCATCATGCCCTCGCTCTTTCCCATGCACACTTTCTACTGGGGTGACTGGCACCGCGAACATACCGTCGGACCGGTTCTCGCCGACAACATATCACCCACCGGCTGGTGTGTGAAGCGAGGCATGAGGTTCAGCACCCACCATGACGCGCCTGTTGCTTTCCCTGACTCGATGCGCGTGCTCGACGCCACCGTCACCCGTCGCTCCCGCTCGGGCGATATCATCGGCCCAGACCAGCGGGTCGACGTTATGACCGCCCTTAAGGCAATGACGATCTCGCCCGCATGGCAGCATTTCGAGGAGGACGTAAAAGGATCAATCGAAACCGGCAAACTCGCCGACTTTGTGATCCTCGACAAAGATCCAACATCCGTTGATCCCGAGACTCTCGACCAAATCTGTCTCTTATACACATCTGACGCTGCCGACGAATACCAACGCGTGTAGTTGTCGGGGGGGGGGGGTGG
>JARFRT010000053.1 GCA_029287105.1 Akkermansiaceae bacterium
ATCTGGTGATCACCTTCAATGAGGATGTGGCCTTCGGCACGGGTTTGATTACCCTCAAGAAAAGTGACGGCGTTGTGATCGAGAGCTACGATGTGGCCACGTCGCCTGCCGCCCTTAGCATGAGCGGCGCGACGCTGGCGATCAATCCGAGTGCGGATCTTTCGACTTCCACGACCTACTACGTCGAGATCGCTGACACGGCGATCGACGACCTCGCCGACAACAGCTTTGTGGGCATTTCCGGCAGTTCGACCTGGAGTTTCACCACCATCGCGCCCGACGGGACCGCGCCCACCGTCTCGACCCTCAGCCCGGTAAACGGGGCGACCGGTGTCGCGGTGGGCAGCGACTTGGTGATCACCTTCAATGAGGACGTGGCCTTCGGCACGGGTTTGATCAGCCTGCGTGCAAGCGGTGGCGCGCTGGTTGAGAGCTTTGATGTTGCCGTTCCGGCGGCCGGCTTGAGCCTGAGTGGCGCGACGCTGACGATCAATCCAAGCGCGGATCTTTCGACCTCCACGACCTACTACGTCGAGATCGCTGACACGGCCATCGACGACCTCGCCGGCAACAGTTTTCTGGGCATTTCCGGCAGCTCGACCTGGAGTTTCACCACCATCGTGCCGGACGGGACCGCGCCCACTGTCTCGACCCTCAGTCCGACGAATGGGGCGACCGATGTCGCGGTGGGCAGCGACTTGGTGATCACCTTCAATGAGGACGTCGCCTTCGGCACCGGATTGATCAGCCTGCGTGCAAGCGGCGGCGCGCTGGTGGAGAGCTATGATGTCTCCGGTCCGGCGGCTGGCTTGAGCCTGAGCGGCGCGACGGTGACGATCAATCCAAGTGTCAATCTCACGGCCTCCACGACCTATTACGTCGAGATCGCGGACACCGCGATCGACGACCTCGCGGGCAACAGCTTTGCCGGTATCTCCGGCAGCTCGATCTGGAGTTTTACCACCATTGCTGCGGGCGGCGGCGCAACACTCGTCCAAGGGGAATTCCAAATCATCGGTGATACGAATTTAGTTAACGATCTTAACCCAGCTATTTCCGTGACCTCTGGCAGCGAAGGGTATTCCACCGGCACCGACGGCTTCGGAACCGGAGGGCTTGACGGCACGTTCAACGGAACGATTGCGGACTACGCCTTTTACACGACAGGAACTGGGAGTCTCGTGGAATCGCTTGGAGGTACGGCTGATCTCATTAACACAACAAACGCAGGCGGCCAATCTTCCGACTCCCCTGGTATCAGTATTTGGGCGGGATCAGCCACAACTGGAGCCGCAGACCAAACGACTTGGTCACGGCCCGGAGCGCCGGTCGGCACCGTCGATATTTCAGGTCTGACAAGTGGCTCTCTCTACATGTTTTTCGGCACGCGCGTCGGTGCTGGTGACACGTATGATATCACTTTCTCCTTAATGGGAGCAGGTCAGACCACGCTGACTCTAGAAGAAATTGGTGTTAATACCACCACCCTGAACCCTGGAGGCACTGCCGACAACAACAGATGGTTCGTCTACCGGGCTGATTTCACAGATGCGGCTGCTTACGATACGCTTAACTTCAGCTACGACATGACGAGCAGCACCGACAACAAACGTCACCGGTGGGGTGGGGTGGTGCTGACAGCTGGTGCGGAACCATCCAACACCTTCGCCGACTGGATCGGTGGCTACGATGTCGGCGTTCAAACGGGTCTGGATCAAGACCCCGACGGTGACGGCATCTACAATATTGTGGAGAACTACTTCGGCACCGACCCGAGTGCCTTCTCAAGGGGCCTGGTCGCCGGGGCGGAGGGCGCTCAGCCAAACACCTTCACCTTCACCCATCCACTCAACGCCACTCCGGCCACCGACATCACCGCAACCTACCGTTGGTCGACCGATCTGCAGACCTTCCACAATGACGGGGATGCCAACGGGGCCGGCACCACCACGGTCGACTTTGTTCAAGGCGCGCCGTCGGGCGGCGTGGTGACCGTAACCGCCACTGTTACAGGCACCGTGATCCCGGACAGGCTCTTTTTCGATTTGAGTCTGGCGCAACCCTGATTGTCCGGGATACAGGACCATGGTTACGGATGAGAGGTCCCCTCCTTACGCCGTGATCCAATCCAATCATTCGACGTTGCTCAGAGAGTCGCCGGAAGGCGACCCCTTCAGGGGGGGTGTTACAAAAGAACAAAATATAGACTATTTTCCGGTTTTGGTAAAAGTTCGTTTTCAACGTCTTAGGAAACAGATCGTTATCGATCAGTAAATTCAACGAAAAACCTAACAAAAAACGAAGCAAATGAAAATACTAAATACGTTTTATACTCG
>JARFRT010000220.1 GCA_029287105.1 Akkermansiaceae bacterium
GGATTGCAACATCTGACGCAGCCGATTCATCGCCTCGACACGCTCATTCACCCCCTTCTGAATACGGGCATAGTCTATGTTAAAGCGCTTCTGGGATGTGATTGTGCGGTGGTATTCCCTGAACAACTTCTGCATGTCCACAGTGGCCATTTTGGGGTTCTCTGCCGAGGCCACCCCACAAACACCCCATCCAATCCCACCCAGTATCAAGAGGGTCGTGTACCATAATTTTAGCTGTCTCATCATCTCTCTTGTCTCCTGTAAAAAATTAATCCAGAGTTGCCGGTTTCCCCGTCGCACCAACCTGCATGCTTTCCCGAGATACGTCAACACCATCTCCCAACTGGGATAAAAAATACCCTTCCCCCGCTCTATAGGGCGGGAAGGGTATGGAAAAGTGGAATGGCTGAAATGCCGGACCTATGGGGCAGGAGTTGCCGGGGCAGCAGGTGCAGCAGGTGCGTCCTTGTTGAGTTCGGTAAGCAGACCTGCGGTAATGTCGGTAGCGTCCTTGGTGTAAAGCAGGAAAGGAACCTGATTGGCACTAAGACCTGACTTATCGAGGACAAAGTCAAAGTCCTCCTTTTTGGAGTGGTCGACGATACGCTTGCGGATTTCCTCCAGGATACCCTGCATACTTGCTTGCTTCTTCAGCTCAAGGGCCCGGGTACGACGACCCAAAAACTCACGTCGCTCGCGGTCCATCGCCTTGGCTTCATCGAGTTTCAACTGGAATTCGCGGGATTTTTCACGCTTGACGTTGTCGGCCAGCGTAGGATCCTCAATCTTCTTTTTCAAGCCCTGAAGGAGTTCCTCAAGTGAGCGGATACCGGCAAGGCGCTCGTTGTTCTCCTTCTGGATGCGGGCAAACTCTTCACTGAACTTTTGCTGTTCTTCGGTCGTGCGGTGATACTCCTTAAACAGCTTCTGCATGTCAACGGTGGCGATCTTCAGCCGCTGGGCTGAGGCGGTTCCTACGGTGATTGCGGCAACTGCGCAGAACATGACGGAAAGTTTAATGTAATTTTTCATAGTGGATTATTCTGATAATTCGGATGATATAAGGCGCGTCGCAACCAGCAAGTGGATCTACAACCGGATGGCATGTCGGACGGCGCGCAACCAAATTGCACAGAATCAGACGCCCCGTCAACATCTATCCCCTGCCAATCTAAGCCCCGATGAAACTCGTCAGCCACCCCCCCGATCTCCGCTCCAGCCTGGAAGACCTCGCCTCACCCCGCATCCTGGTACCCACGATGGGGGCCCTGCACGAGGGACACCTCGCACTGCTGCGACACGCTCGTCAACTTGCCGGCAAATCCGGCAGCGTCATACTTACCCTCTTTGTCAATCCCACCCAGTTCGACAAAGCCGAGGATCTGGAGCACTACCCCCGCACCTTGGAAAACGACATCGAACTCTGCCGCACGCACGGCGTCGACCTGCTGTTCGCGCCGACCCCCGACTCCATGTATCACCCCGACCACTCGGTCACCGTCGTTGAGACCGCCCTCACCCACCAGCTCTGCGGAGCCACCCGGCCCGGCCACTTCGACGGCGTCTGCACCATTGTTCTCAAGCTCTTCAACCTCAGCCAACCCGATGCGGCCGTTTTTGGCAAAAAAGACTACCAGCAGCTTGCGGTGATCCGCCGCATGGCACGTGACCTCAATGTGCCCGTCCACATCGAAGGCGTCGACACCGTCCGCGAAGCCAGCGGCCTTGCTCTGTCGTCACGCAATACCCGCCTGAGCGAACGACAGCATGCCGACGCGCCTCGAATCCGGCGGGCACTGCTTGCCGCCCACGCCGCCCACGCCCATGGCGAAACATCCGCCCGCCTGCTGCTGGACCTCGCCCGCCGGGAAATCAATGCCTCGGCTGCAGGCGCCCGGATCGATTACCTCGAACTCCTCGATGCCGAATCCCTCCGACCCATCGACCCTGTCAGCGCGCCCGCCGTGCTCGCCACCGCCGTGTTCTACGGCAGCGTACGTCTCATCGACAACATCGAACTCCCCGGGTGAAAATCGACCCGGGCGCCGATGACGCGAGGCGCGAGGGTCCCATGCCGCTACAGGCGGGCCAACTTCTCCCAGAACAATTCGGTCTGGCGGCTGTCGGGAACGACCTCCACGACCGTGGTTTTCTCGCCGGGTTCGAAATCGAACCCCTCGATGCCATCGATCCGCACATAGTTCATGCCCCACATCGCTGCCCAGTGTTCGAAGCTATGGCTATGATGATTGGTGATCAAACCGACCCCCTCCTCGTTGAGTTGCCCGACGGCGGGCAGTCGACCGAATATTTTCCCTCCTCCGTTATTGATGACCACCAGCATACGGCCACGGCATTGCACCTGCCCGAGTAGTGCGGGCGCCGACAAATCATACATCGCGGTGAGATCACCAAAGACCGCCCAAGCGTCCTCGTCGTCCGCGGTGGCACCCAGCCAGGTTGCAATCTGGCCGTCGATTCCATTCGCCCCGCGGTTGGCGCGCACCAGCTCATAGGCTACATCCCTCTGCGCAAAATCGTTCCATTCGCGGATCGGCAAGCTGTTTCCCAGATAGAGGCTGCGTCCCACCGTCGCCATGATGGAAAGCGTCCGCACCATGCCGGGCTCACTTTCGGGCAATGACTCCAACAACTCTGAGACACGTCCGTTTTTCCGTTTGGACGTTTTGAGGTAATCCATCGAGTCCCCCGCTCTCGTCACTTCACCGAGGGCGCGCATACAACGTGAGATGTCACCGTGAATCACCGAGCTTACACGTGCCAGCCCGGCGTAACCCGTCCGGCTGATAGACACGACATTCACCTTGGGCAAATCCTCCAGATCCCGCCAAAAACGCCCCACCGGAACCTCTCCGATACGGAGGATGTTGGCCGGCGGATTTTCTGTGAGAATCCGGTCACCATCAACAAGGGTGAGGGAGCCCAGCGTTTCACGTAAACCACTGGTGCTATCAGCCAGGACCGGAGCGCCAAGATCCCGGAGGAAATGCCGGACTTCCTCGCGGTCATCCGGTTCAAGCCCACCAAGCATCACCACCAATCCGCGCCAGGCGTCTTTAATCATACCTAACGCCGGCAGCATATCGATGTTGGCACGCGTGTCATTGAGCTCGCCTAATCTCATTTTGGACATCCTCACGTTTCCGTCTGGACCGGTTTCATCTTCCTCAAGGCAGATATTCATTTGCCAGGGAGTCAGACCACTCCAGCCGTCAAACAGGGTGATATCATCCTGCCATTCGATATCCTCGACGCCTTCGACGTAATTTCCGAACAAGCCAACCTGATCGATCACCTGCGGAGAGCCGCTCCCGCGAAATCTCACCGGCCGGTCGGCTGAGATCACCAGCAGCGGGCGTTTCTGATAGTGCGCCTCAATCACTGCCGGAAGAAGTTCCGCCACAGCCGTGCCCGACGTTGTCACCACCGCACAAGGAGCTCCACTATGCACGGTCCGACCGAGGGCAAAAAAACCTGCCGCCCGTTCTTCGAAATGCGAAAAGACACGGATGTCGCCCGCCTCCCCATGTTCCGCATAATCGGCCAGTGCCATCACAAGGCCGAGATTTCTCGCGCCGGCACACACCACATACTCCTGGATTCCCGCAGCTATGCAGGCCCCCACCAGATCACTCACCCATCCTTTACTTGACACGCGGAAGAGTTATAGGCGCAAGGGCCGGGTGGCAAGGAACAAGTGTCAGGGGTCAGGGGTCAGGGGTCAGGGGTCAGGGGTCAGGGGTCAGGGGTCAGGGGTCAGGGGTCAGGGCGCAGCCGACTTCCCGACGTCCCGACTTCCCGACTTCCCGACTTCCCGACTTCAAGACTTCCCAACAGTCAGTTCAAAGCACGCGCCCTTGTCGCGTTCAACAATGATCAGGTCGCCGCCGAGCGCACGGGCGAGGCGGCGGCACAAGGCGAGCCCAAGTCCCACGCCGGGTTTGCTGTGCGCGGCGTCTTGCGCCGACTTGTGAAATGCACGGAACAATTTCCTGGACTCGGACCGGTCAATCCCCGGCCCGTCATCGCACACTTGAAACGCCACTCCCTTGGATAGCTTCGGATGGGCGATGGCGCGAAGCTCGATCACCTTGCCACAGCCGTCACCACTCGCATACTTGCTGGCATTATCCACGAGGTTGAAAATGATCTGTTCGACCGCCGTGGTATCCACCCTGATCTCGCGCTCAGCGACGTCTGGTGTGATTTCACAATGGAGCTCCATACCGGCTTCGTCTGCACGTGTGCGAAGCCGTTCACACATGCGATCCACCAATGCCCCGACCCTCACTGTTTCAACCCGTGCCCGGGCGCTGCCGCGCTCGATACGCGAGTAGGCGAGCACGTTTTCAACGAGGTGAGTCAGGCGGGCCGACTCCTTACGCAGGGTACGCAAGTAGGATTTCTGTTTCGCTTCGTCCTGCACCATGCCCTCGGCCAGCATATCCGAGTAGAGGCTGAACGTGGTGAGTGGCGTCCGCAGTTCGTGGGTGACCGAGGAGACAAATGACGCCCTCCGCTCGCTCAACTTCACCACTCCTCGCAACAAAATAACAGCAGCCAGGGCGGCCAGCAATGCGCCGATCCATGCCACCGCCAGCGTCTTTCGCATCGGCGTCCAGCCAACCGGCTCAACCACCGCCACCTCACCGGGCAACAATCGCCATGGCAGAGCGGCCATCACCATCGGATCGTCCGCATCAGGGTCCGGCAGCTCACCTAACAAAACCTTCCAACTATGCCGGACGGGCTCAAGTCGGGCATCCGGCAGGAGGTCGGCAATATCCTTGATCAGCGAGACACTGATCGCGGCAGCATCCAACCACACACCCTGGACCCGACGGTTCGTGCCAGCACTCACCTGCCGTACTAAAATCAAATCCTCCCCGAGCCAGACCGGGGTCAGGGACGACAGGTGGACACCTTCCGTCGTATCCACATCAAGTGCTTTTTTATCCGATGCCAGCTCCGAAGTTTGTGAAACTTGATCCACTTGAGCACCTTGCCGTTTCTCATTGGCCAAATCGGACTCCTTGGTTTCGGCTTGAACCGGGCTTGCGATCTGATCTCTGGAGCCTCCGACCACGTCACTCCCCGCCGGTGCAGTCGCCCGGGGCCTCGGTGCCTTTTTCTCGTTCAGGTTGCCAGCCACCTGATCATACCTGCTTTGCATTTTGTTGCCGGATGATTTGCGGACAATTTCCTTCCGCTTTACTTTCTCAGCGGCGTTGTAGTTTGCTTGGTAGCCCTTGGTTCTGCGAACCTCACTATTATTGGTTGCCAGTCGCTGCTCCTGGGCGATGGCCACCTGGGCATCCCAGAGTGGTTCATCCTTACTCTCCTCCACCTTGAGTTGTTCACCGCCCTGGGATGCGACAGCACAGATCACCCCGAGGTTATTATCGGCGAGCGGGCTGATCACGTTGCGCTTTTTCTGCGAACCGCGGAACGTGTCGTCGTTGTTCAGCAAGTGCTGAAGGCTGTCCCAGTCGTCCCTTTTCTGCCTGGAGAGCTCCGCTCCCTGGGTGACCTGGCCGGATCGCTCACCCCAAACCGGCTCGGGAGCGGGTGCCGCCCAGCGATTCACCTGCGGGCTGGTCACCACCCCTTGCTTGACCTCAAAGTGCAGTTTCACATTTTCAGGCACATCCAAATTCAGCGGGGTCGGCTGCACCGACCTGCGTAAATCGACATCCCGGAAATGCCAGGCGGGACGGTTGTTTTCCTCCCCCAAAATACCTGATGCCGCTGTATCCATCCTCCACAGAGCCAGCCGAATCCGCTCTTCCAACTCTGCCTTGGCTTCCGCGCGCGCGCGTTCTTTTTCCAAACCCAGGGTGTGCTGCGTAATCATGCCCATGGCCCCGAACACCAATAAGGCGATCAGCACCGAAAAACTCCATATGATCCAGGGTCGATTCATTTTGTCAAATTAGGTATTGGAAATTGGGTATGGGGCATTTGGTATTTATAGTTCAGAGCTTAAAACTCACCCCACCATATACCCTTTGCCCCTGACCGTCACCACTACGTTCTGGCCCTCGTCACCCAACTTCTCCCGCAAATGTGCCACATGCATGTCGATGGTCCGGGTCTCGATGTTTTTGGGATCGATTCGCCACACCCGCTGCAACAGCTCCTCGCGTGCCACCGCCCGACCTTTGTTCGATATCAGATACCGCAGCAGATCCGACTCCCTCTCGGAAAGCTCCTTACGGCCGCCGGATTCCATACATACTTCCCGCCGGGAAAAGTCGACCCGTCCCCCGTTAAAATTGAACACGCTTTGGCCCACCTCGCGCTCGCTGCTCCGGCGCAGCACCGCGTCCACCCGTGCCAACATCTCCCGCACGCTAAATGGTTTCACCACATAATCGTCCGCCCCCATGGTCAAGCCCTTGACGAGGTCGGCCTCCTCACCCCGTGCCGACAGAATAATCACCGGCTGCCCGGGGCGCTCCTTGCGCAGTGCCTCGAGCACCTCGAAACCGCTGAAGTGCGGCAACACCAAATCAAGCAACAACAGCTGATATGATGCCGTCAGGGCGAGCTTGATCCCGTCACGGCCATCCGCAGCCGAGATCACCTCGTAGCCCGAAAAGCTCAAGGCGTCCACGACCCCCTGGCGCACGGCGGCATCATCCTCAACGACTAAAATAACAGGTTTCTCTTTCATCATTAAATCGCCGCCAAACTACCACTGCGCCGACCGGTTGTCTGTAAACATTGTGTAAACTTCGAGATTTCTTCATTTTGGTATTTAGGCATCAGCGAATGAAGTTTAGAACAAGCCATGGCCAATATTTCCCAGTTGCTCAGCGACAACATCCGCGACGTCCCCGACTTCCCCAAGCCAGGCATCCTCTTCAAGGACATCTCGCACATACTCTCCGACCCCGCCCTGCTGCGCCACTCGATCAATGAGCTCACCGCTACCTCAGGCGGGGTGAAAATTGACAAGGTCGTCGGTATTGATGCCCGCGGGTTCATTTTTGCCGCCCCCGTCGCCCTCAACCTCGACGCCGGCTTTGTCCCTGTGCGCAAACAAGGAAAACTCCCGTGGCAAACCCACAGTATGGCCTACTCGTTGGAATACGGCGAAAATGTCGTCGAGATCCACAAGGACGCCATCCGCCCGGGTGAAAGCGTGCTGCTCGTCGATGACTTGCTTGCCACAGGCGGCACCGCAGCGGCCGCCATCCACCTGATCAATCAACTTGACGCCCATCTGGTAGCGGCCTCCTTCCTGATCGAGCTAACCGACCTCAACGGCCGCGAGCTGCTCGGAGACACCCCGGTCAACACCATCATCCAGTATTAGCGGGCACTAGCCGGTATTGAGCGATTACGGGCTCATCATCACTGCGCCCGCGCACACTTCCCCTGCGCAGCGCTGCAGGCAAAAGGGAGATACGCGCCAACCCGGCGCCATGAAACCGGGGGAAAACAAACAACACGCCGCCACCCGCGCAAAACAAAACGCTGTAACCATTGCAGTTACAGCGTTTAGGTGGCCTTTCGGACCGGAAAATGATGGTGCGCAATACAAGATTTGAACTTGTGACCTCTGC
>JARFRT010000241.1 GCA_029287105.1 Akkermansiaceae bacterium
GGTGATGCCGTCGGTGCCTTCGACCTCTTTCAAGGCCTTGGCGCCGGCCCCGGCCAGATCGCCCTGTTATTGGGATTCGATGTGGTGGGCGAGGACTTCGGTGTCGGTTTCCGAGGTGATGGTGTTGCCCCCGGCTAGAAAGCGATCACGCTGGGTGTTATGATTTTCGTTGATGCCGTTGTGGACCAGGGCGATACGTCCGTTGGGCCCTTGGTGGGGGTGGGCGTTAGCGGTGGTGGGAGGGCCGTGGGTGGCCCAGCGCGTGTGGGCGATACCGCAGTGGGAGGCGGAAAGTTCCTTGTGGAGGGGGTCGTCGCTGATGAGTTGATCGAGCCCCGCGACCTTGCCGCTTTGTTTGCGGGTGAGGATACCCTGGTTATTGGCGAGCGCGACACCTGCCGAGTCGTAGCCGCGGTATTCGAGTTTTTTGAGGCCGTTGATGAGTACGGGCATGGCGGCACGTTTTCCGGTGTATCCGACGATTCCACACATAATTTTAAATAGTATTCAGTTTGAAGTATTCAGATTCTGAGGCGAGCGAAGCTCCGTGATTGATTGGTATTTGGAGTTTGAAACTTGGAGTTTAAGCACCGATGTCTCGTTCCACGGTGTCGTTGGGCCGTGTGGATGAGTGCGGGCCGAGTTTGCGACCGGGGTAGATGGCGGTGAGGATACCGGTGTGGGTACCGTCGCCGACAATGGCACCGAATTTGCGCCGACCGGTGTCGGTGAGGGTTCCTTCGACCATGCTTCGGTGGTTGAGCCCGTCGTGGCGGAGGTTTGATGTGATGGTGCCTGCGCCGAAGTTGACCTTGTTGCCGATGACGGAGTCGCCGACGTAGCTGAGGTGGCCGATGGATGAGTGGTGGCCGATGATGGAGTTTTTAATTTCAACGGCCTGGCCGATGTGGCAGTGGTCGCCGATGGTGGTGGAGCCGCGCAGGTAGCAGTTCGGGCCAATCTTGCAGTTTTTGCCGATGACGACATTGCCCTCGACGACGACGCCGGGGAGGATGCTTGACCCCTCCCCGACGTGGACGATGCCGTCGATGTGGGCGGCGGGACTGACCGTGCCGATGGTATGAGATTTTGTGAGGGCGGAAACGACCTGTTCGTTGACCTGGATGAATTGCCACGGGTAGTGGAGCAGGAAGGATGCCTCGGATGCGGTGATTTCCAGATTGGGTTCCTCGCTCGGGTTGTCTCCGGTCCATGCCAGCGTCTCGCCTTGGGTGGATTTGAGCACGGCGGGACGGGCTGCCCGGGCGAGGGCATGCCAGTCCCCGGCGGTGATCCAGGCGTTCTCCAGTTGGGTCGCGTTGCTGATAGCCGCCGCGTTTTCATGCTGAAGCTCGCGGAAGGCTTTGCCTGCAATCAACTGATCGCCACAGGCACTCTCCTGGTGGAGCGGCCACCAGCATGGTTGGTCCGAGGGTTGGAGGGTGATGGGCATGGCTTGGGTTGTTAGGCTCCGATGGTTTTTTGGATGGCCGCCGCGATGAGGTCGGCCTGACTTTGGGCGAGACCGGCGTCGGAGCACTCGGTGAGCACGCGGATTTTTCGTTCGGTGCCGGAGTAGCGGACCAGGACGCGGCCTTGGTCGGCAAAGGTGGATTCCGCGGACCGGATCGCGGTGAGGACATCGGGGATATCCTCAATGGGCGGCTTTTCAGTGACATCGAGGCCGAGCAGGACCTGGGGGTAGATCTCCATGCAGTCGGCAAGCTCGGAAAGGGGTATGCCTTTTTCCCGCATCATGGACAGAACCATCAGTGCGCTCATGATGCCGTCACCGGTCGTGGCGTGGTCGGAGTAGATGATGTGGCCGGAGTTTTCGCCTCCGAGGTTGTAGCCTTGCTCACGCATGCATTCGAGCACGAGGCGATCGCCCACGCCGGTGGTTTCGAGGGCGATGCCGTCGGCGGCGAGTGCGTCGCGCAGGCCGAGGTTGCTCATGACGGTGGCGACCAGCGTGTCGCCCTTGAGTTTGCCCTGGGCTTTGAGGGTTTTGGCGCAGAGGCAGAGGACGCGGTCGCCATCGACGACGGTGCCTGTTTCGTCGCAGAAGATGACGCGGTCGGCGTCACCGTCGAGGCAGATGCCGACGTCGGCCCCGTGTGCCTTGACGGCGGCGGCGGCTTGTTCGGGGTGCAGGGCGCCGCAGTTCTGGTTGATGTTGCGGCCATCGGGGGCGGTGGAGAGTTTGATGACCTCGGCGCCGAGTTCCTCGAGGATGAGTGGGCCGACGTGATAGCCGGCGCCATTGGCGCAATCGACCACGACCTTGAGTCCACGCAGTGAATTGGCGCCGGCAGCATTTTTGGTGAATTCGATGTAGCGGCCCATGGCGTCATCGATGCGGATGGCCTTACCGAGATTGCTATCGCGGTAGGCCAGGTTGTCGGCGAGGATGAGTTGTTCGATTTCGAGTTCCAATTGGTCACTGAGTTTGTAGCCGTCCGGGCCGAATATCTTGATACCGTTGTCCTGGTAGGGGTTATGGGAGGCGGTCAGCATGATGCCGGCATCGCAGCCCATGGAGCGGGTGAGGTGGGCGATGGCCGGCGTCGGCGCGGGGCCGGTGAGCAGCACCCGTGAGCCTTCGGATACCAGTCCGCTGGTGATGGCGGTTTCGAGCATGTAACCGGAGAGCCGGGTATCCTTGCCGATGACAACCTTGTGTTTTTTCTGTCCGTTGGCCTGGAGGACGCGGGCCACGGCGCGGCCGATTCTGAGGGCGACTTCAGGGGTAATCGGCCATTGGTTGGCGATGCCCCGAATGCCGTCGGTGCCGAATAGTTGGGTGCTCATGGGAGTGGGTGGTGGACTGAGGTGAGTGTCTTAAAAAAATGAGATGAAGTGCAATTCTACCGCATGGATGGGTGTTGTAAATATTTAGTTCAAAAAAAAATGAACAAAGGTGGGTGTTGGTGCGCTCGTCATGGGATTTCGGCTTAGCACCTCACGGTGGTGACGAGGGTCGGATTAAAGTGAAGGGTACTCT
>JARFRT010000260.1 GCA_029287105.1 Akkermansiaceae bacterium
GACTTGGGTTGCCGAGGGACAGGAGTGTCCCTCCTCCCTAGACCTTCGGCCCGCGAAGCGGGTTTCATATAGGGAGTGTGGACAACGCACGAATTCATTCCTGCCCGACGGAGGAGGAGGGCTGCCTACCAGCATAGCCGAGTGGGCGAGGCAGTCCTGTCCACAGCGGAGGATGGATGAAGTAGATTAGTGGCCGCGCTTAGTTCGTCATAATGCGCACGGGTCCTATCAGGCCGGATGGCAGGAGTTTGTTGGAGCCGCCGTTGGTTGAAAACGTATAGCGGCCGGCTTTGTATTCCTTGCCGCTGAGTAGTCCCGATTTCCATTGGAGTGTGCGGACATTTTTATCCGGCTCCTGCCGGTCGCCGAACAGGCGGTTCGGCCAGCGGTTGACGATTTCGATTTCCAGTTCGTTATCTTTTGGTTTCAAGCTGTCGGTGATGTCGACACGCCATGGCGCACACCAGACAATGCCGAGGTCTTTGCCGTTGAGGGTCACCCTTGCCATGTCGTGCACGGTTCCGAGGTCGAGGAAGAGCGACTCACCCGACTCCCGACCCCTGTCCCCTGCCCCCTGAGAAAAACCGAAGGTTTTCCGATAAGTCGCGCTGCCGGAGTAGTATTTGATGCCGCTTTCGCTGTGTTGGGTCCAGTCCTGGAGTTGGTCGAACACGACGCTTTCGGGGCCACCCCATTTAGGGTCGAATGAAACCTTCCACGGTCCGTCCAGGGTGGAAACAGGTGTCGTCTTGGCAAAGTTCGCGCTGCCGGATGGTGCCGGTGCTTTCGCGGCGGCGCCATTGCGGGGGAAGATGACAAAGAAACTCTGGTGCGTTTCGAAAGTAACGGACAAGGAAGTGGTTTGCCCCTGTCGGGTGAACTTCGGCAGTGCTCTGGTTTTTGCGGTCACAGGATCCCAAAGTTGGGGCGTTCCTTGATTCACCCGGAAATTGCAGGCAGCCTGCACTTTTTTATCCGATGTGTTGGCGATGAAATAGATTTCCTCGGTATCCGTTCTGCGGTGGCCGTAGCGGATCGGGGCATCGGATTCGAAGTCTTCCGGGATGCCCATGCCATCGAGGATGGCCGCTGTGGTTTCATAGGTAGGGTAAAGTCCGTCTTTGGCGGTGGATTTCACAGTTAGGATTTGGCCTTTACCGGTTTCCGATGGTTTTCCCCAGAGTTCTCCAGCAAGTTTCTGCACCTGTTGGTCGCATTTTGCAAATCCGACGAGGCTTGGCGATTTGCGCGGCGGACTGCCGACCACGGTCGCTCCCTCTTTCACCAGCTTGGTGATGGTGGCCAGCGTCTCGGGTGTCATGATTTCCACATTCGGTAGGACTAACACACTGTAGCTGGTGCCTTCGGGGAAGGCGATTTTTCCGTCCTTCACCTGCGCGCGCATCTTCAGAATACGTGGTGTGACGGCGTCAAAGTTGTATCCCTTTTTGTCTTTAAGACGGGGGGATCCAGCCAAGGCGCTTTCCGGTGCGGTAAAGATATGCGGTGCGCCCTCGGGGGTGAGGTAAAGGATATCTGCGACGGCGGCACCCTGGCGGAGCAGGTGCGAACAGCGGGTGAGATACGCGTGATAGGCGGGGAACAGATGCCACATCGTCCGGTTGCGATGCCATTGTACGCCGTACGGCCCCATGGTCATGCCCGGCATGGCCTCCTTGCCTAACGGCTGGTGCTGGAAGGTGTGGAAGATGATTTTGTTGATACCCATGGCGAATGCCCAGTCGGTCTGGTTTTTCATGTTGCCCGGGTAGTTGCGGTATTGCATGCCGCCGGTGGTGAAGGCCTCGGCAAAGACCTTCGGTTTGCCCATGGTGTGGGCGATGCTGACCGCTTCAATACAACTATACTGGGTGTCGGGTCCTTTTGCCGCATTCCAGAACTCGCAACCGACGACGTCGGCAACCGACCCCAGATCCATGTTGCCCGCCGGGTTCATATCGTAGGGCTCGTTCGAATATTGCAACCCGTGTTTGTGGGCGATTTTTTTGATCGCGCCGGCATGGTTTTCCAGCACCAGTTCCTGGGAGGTTTTGCGCATGTCCCAGAGGAATCGCTCGGTTGTCTCACGGCTCCCGACCATCATGCCCATGTAGGCCGGATAGAACGGTTGGGGGTCGTAACCGCGGCGCTTGGTGAACTCCGTGCGGAATGCGGTGCTCCAGTTTTGGGAACTCATTTCCCAGCTATCGAGGTGAATGGTGGTCAGCCCCTTGCCCGGGGTCAGCGGGGGGAGTTTTTTCAGCAGCTTGCCCTGGAAGTTGTCCCAGTGGCGTCGGTAAGCATCGGCATTGAATTTATCACACTCGAATCCATGCCCGGCGCGGGGCGCGGGGCGGGTCGTCTGGCCGGTGCTGCGGGCAACAAAGCGCATGACCGTCCAGTCGCCTTCGGGCACATCCCAGCTCAGTGTCCCGTCGGGTTTCATCTTGGATGTCAGGTCGATCACCCGCTTGGCGTCGATCACCTGTGTCGCGTCGGGTTCCGGGTAATCGGCTTGTGGCATGACGAAGGTCGGCGCCTTTTTGTCGATGCTGTAGGGGCGCACATCTTTCAGCGTCTTGATGTCGTAATGGTCGAATTTTGCGATCTCTCCCTTGGGTGTGGGAAATGCCAGCACGGCGACGTCCCGGAACCATTGGTTGCGGGTGGCCGAATGCGCTGGGTTCATTCCGGCAAAACGATTCGGTTTGTGTTGCGCGGCCACCGGGAGGGTTTTCTCAAACTTGGACGGCCCTTGCACCTGGGTGC
>JARFRT010000284.1 GCA_029287105.1 Akkermansiaceae bacterium
GCATGAACCTGCTTGATGGTGACGAATGATTCCGTTTTCGCTTCTGTGGGCTCCCCGGTCACGGGTGTCTCTTTCGGCTGCTGTAACCAACCAAAGGTGGCAATCAAAGTGATGCAGGCAGCCACGGCCAGAATAGCTGCGGCAACTCCTCGTTGCTTTGAAAACAAAGTGCCGCCCGGTCCGGATGCCGTGTCCGGCTTGGGCAGGGAAACAGGCATGGCATCCGCGGCCAGCCTTCCGGTGTAATCGAGATGTAGGCGCGCGTGCAGCTCCATGTGCCCTCGGTAAAACCTGCGCGCATCCGGGTTGGTTTTGAGCAGGGTGTTGAGAGCCTCCCGACTGTCGTTATCCATGGTGCCATCCAGCACCTCGGCGATCAATGTCAGCAATTGCTCCTGGTCTTTTTTATCGAATTCTCCGGTTTTCATCATTCTACCTCCTTCAGTTTTAATTCAATACACTTGTGTAGCGATTGGCGAATGCGCATCAACATCATTTTCATCGCGCCTTCCTTTTTCCCCGCATCCTCGGCCAGTTGCCCGACCGACTGGTTTTGGCCGTAGCGAAAGTTGATCAGTTGCCGATGCCGGACGGGCAAGCGCGTCAAACAATCACGCATCGCCAGAATGCGATCACCGGCTTCATGCTCTGCATCCGTTGCCTCCTCGGCAAACTGGGCAAGTAACTCGTCATCAAACAAATGCCGGTCCCGTTTGCGGTCCCGTAAAAATGCCAGCGCCTGGAAATACGCACATTTCCGAGCCCAGGCACCAAAATTCGAGCCCGGTGTGAAATCGTCCATTTTGCGCCATAGCACCAGGTTGGTTTCCTGCAGTGCATCATGGGCATCATGCACGTTGCCCAACAACGTAACCAAGTAACCGAACAACCGGTTTTGCCAGTCGGTGAGCAGGTATACAAATTCTTTGTCCGGTGGCGTCATGATTACAACTCATGATACCGGAATTCCGCCCCGGGTCACATGGAGATTTTGTTTTTTTGACCGCGAAAGAGGCGAAAGGAAGACTTGGGTTGCTATTTCATTTGGGAACCACGAATCTTACGAATTTTGCTTGGGTGGCTACTTCGACCTAAACCACGGAAGGAACGGAATACACGGAAGTTTCTTTGGTTGCGGGTTCATTTTTTGACCGCGAAAGAAGACGAAATACGCGAAAGGAAGACTTGGGTTGCCGAGGGACAGGAGTGTCCCTCCTCCCTAGCCCGCGAAGCGGGTAAAGTAGGGAGAGTGAACAACGCACGAATTCATTCCTGCCCGACGGAGGAGGAGGGCTGCATACCAGCATAGCCGAGTGGGCGAGGCAGTCCTGTCCACAGCGGAGAATAGGTGAAATAGCCTGTCTTACTTGGTATTTGGAGTTTGGTTTTTGGAATTTGCCCCCATCGCTCACTCCATTTCCACCCGGAAAAACATGCGGGGTTCTGTATCGATACCTGCGCTGGCGAGGTTGAAGGCACGGGTGGTGGTATCGCCGGTATCGACTGGGATGCCGGAGTCGAGGGTGCTGCTCCAGTCGGTCATATCCAGTGAGTAGGCGACGCGGTGGCTCTCGACCGGACTCGAGTCGCTGAAGCAGAAGCCGCCCGGGGTGGAGCCGTAAACAATGACATCGGCGGTGGTTTGGGCACGTAAGATCATGCTGCCGGACAGCAGCAGACAAACGCTGATTGTGATTAAAAGTATGAATTTTACAGCTTTGGAGTTGGCTTGTCCTCGTGTTGGACTTTGTCCTTCGCGCAGGTTTTTTTTGATCCTGGTTCGCTACAAATCGTCGGTTGCTGCTTCAGTTCGTTGCAGTTGCCAGAAACGGCGCTCTTCATTCATCGGCCAAGTGCCGAGTTCCCACCATGCGCCGTCGCCCGGCAGGCTGACCGCTGGCGGGTCGCTGAAGTCAAGATCGGTGCTGCTGCGCAGGTCGTAGCGAAAGCCGATCCGCGTCCGGGCTGTAACGGTCGCCTGGCCCGGGGTGCTTTCCATGTCTACGAGCCAACGGACCGGGCTATTGAAGTAGGCATAGGCATTCCACTCCAGAACCGAAACCGGGGTCGAATCATTCTGCGACCCGTAGTCCATACCGATACCGGGGAGTTTTTGATAGAGCATCTGGAGCACGCCGTCGCGCTTCCAGCGCTCCTCGTCGTAGGTGGTTTCCCAGAGGCCGAGGTTTTCCGTGGAAAGGTTCATCCGGGTCCAGTGGTTGCGGCCCGGATCGTCGGCGAGCGGTTGCGAGAAGACGACCGTGATCCCGTCGAAGCGGTTGTCATTGTAGATTACGAAGATGCGGTCGTCGGCATCGGTGATGACGAGCGGGCGGCCCATGCGGTAGTTGCGGAGCTGGCTTTCGGGGATCGCGGTGGACGGGTCCATGTCGCGCGCGGAAACGGTGCGGCGCTGCCAGATGCTACCATCGTGGAAAAAGATGTGATATTGGCGCGTGTGGTCGCCACTCAGGGCATCCGCCGCCCACCAGTTGGCGATGATCGGGCGGCCCGCGCTGTCGGTGGTCATGCCGGACTGGTTCATCAGGCTCATTCCCTCGGGGATGTCCTCGACTATTTCGGGCACATGGCTGGCGCCGAGATTCTGGAACCAGGCGGCCTCGACCACCGGCAGGTCGATGGTGCTGCCGTCGGAACGCTCCCAACTCGTGCCTCCATCGGGCGAGCGGAGATAGGCGTAGCGATGGTTAGTCTGGTAGCCGGACTGGCCGGTGGGCGAGTCCTGATTGTAGCGGAACACGCCGGCTAAATGGAGCATGCCGTCCGGCCCGAGCGTCATGCGGTCGGGGTAGAAGCAATTGTCTGGCGTGTCGCCCCGGCCCAACATCAGCGGCTGGCTCACACCGCTGCCGTTGGCGTGGATGGCTGCCCAGCTGTCGGTATCGATGTCGTAGCGGTGCAGGAACCAATCGCCGCTGCCTGAACTGCCCTCGCGAAAGAGGAAGACCACGTCGCCATCCGGAAGCGTCTGGAACTTCGGGTAGGTGACGCTGTTTTCCTGGCCAGTCATGCCAGCGGTGCCGAGGCTGACCATTGCGATTGGATCGCTTCCAGTCACGGCTGCGTTACTCTTCGCGTAGAGCAGCGGGTTACCATGCACACCCCAGGCCATATGGAGGACGCCGTCGCCGTCGATAGCCATGCTGATGACATTGTGCGTGTCGTTGATGGCGTAGGAGGTGAAATCGGTCGGAAAAATCTCCCAGACCGATTCGCCGAGGGAACGCCGGGCGACCAGGACCGTGTTGTTGTCGGCATGATTCGCATCTGTGGCGTGGCGGCGGTAGTAGGAAATGAATTGCTGGTCGCCGACGGTGATCAGATTGTTTTGGGCGTAGCAATAGGAATTGATGGCAGAGCCAGCGTAACCGTTCTCATCGGTGGAGGTGTTGCCGTCAGTCACAGGGATAAAGGCCACGAGCGGATAATCCGTGCGGTCGGTCGGATCGGTGCCGGCGTCCAGTTCGGCCAGATTGCCGATGCCGTCGCCATCGAAGTCGTCGAGCGCACCCTGGCTGAGATCGCCAAAGAGAGTTGTTTCAACAGCATCCTCCAGGCCGTCGGCATCGGTGTCGTCGGGATCGGAGAGGACATTGGCGGGGTCGGTGCCTGCGGTGAGCTCCTCGGCGGTGGTGTAGCCGTCGCCGTCGGGGTCGTCGGTCGGGCCATAAGCGATGGTGCCAAAGGTCGCGAGTTCCCAGGCGTCTAGATAGCCATCCTCATCCGCGTCGAGCGGGGTATGATTGATGTCGTTCGGGTCGGTGCCGGCGGTTTCCTCGGCCTCGTTGTCAAAAGTGTCCTCGTCGGGATCGTCCGTGCCGTCGTATTTGGCCAGAATTTCCGCCTCGGTTTCTTCGGGAGTTTGGCGGAAATGGAAGATTTCCCAAGCGTCGGCGAGGCCGTCCTCGTCGGTGTCCGCCGGGAGGAACAGGAAGTCATCGGCGTTGCGGGCGATGTCGCTGATGCGGACTTCGTCGATCCGTCCCTCGAGATTCTCCGATGGGCTGCGGTATTCCTGACCGACCCCGAACGCGGTGTCGATCCCGCTAAGATCATTGG
>JARFRT010000304.1 GCA_029287105.1 Akkermansiaceae bacterium
AGTTTGCCGAGCGGGACCTCGAGGTCGATGCCCCTGTGGTTGTGTTGACGGGCACCGCGAATACGGATGGCGTCGGACGGCGCATTGGTATCTTCCGGACGGGTTGTTCTGGTCTTCTTGGCTGGCACGCGGGCACTATGCTGCCTGATTTAAAAAATGCCAATCATACCCTTGTCGGATCTCAAAAAACCGACGGGCGTGGACAGTTTGACCCGATGTTTTGACTGGGGTGCGTGCGCGATACCGCGGCCATCAGGTTACCGCCAGTGACTCGGCTACTTGGCGGGAGTCGACGCTGCGGGTGTGGGCAGGCCCCCTGAGGCAACGGGGGGCTGGTTGCTTTGGCGGTGAGAGCTGATCACGAGCGTGATCACGGCAAGTGCCAGGGTGATGCAGGCGGCAAGGACAACGAGGGAGGCCTTGGCGCTCGAGACTGATTGATTGGACAGCGAGGGCAGCTGCGCGGTCGGTCTGCGGCTGTCTGAGACGGGAGTGAGGGGCGTCGGTCTGGCCGGGCGGACTGCCGGTGTCAAGGCTTGGCGAGCGGGGGCGAGCTGGGGATGGGTTGCGGGAACGAGCAGGAGGGGTGATGCTGCGAGTTCCTTGCCGGAGAGGATTTTATCGAGATCGACGGCCAGGGCGGCGGCGCTCTTGTAGCGGAATGCGGCTGAGGGGTGGATGGCACGCATGACGACCTCGTCATAGCGGGGATCCACCGGTGCGAGCCGGGAAGGGGGGATATATGGGGTTTGCGGTAACTGTCCGGTGAGAAGCTCGTGGAAAAGAACACCGAGGGAGAAGACATCGGCTCTCTGGTCGGCGTTGTAGGGTGGGTCAAGCACCTCGGGAGCGGTGTACCCAGGGGTGCCGAACACGGTTTCCCCCTTCATGGTTGATTCATGGACGTGATGGGCGAGGCCAAAATCGACCACGACGGGATCGAGATCCGCGTCGATGAGGATATTGGCGGGCTTGATATCGCGGTGAAGGATGCCGGAATCATGGGCGTGATCAAGGGCCCTGCTGATTTTGGAAATGAGTGCGGCGGCCTCTTTTTGCTGAACGGGTCTGCCGTTGGCGGCCTCGTGGAGCGAGCGGCCCTCGACAAACTGCATAACGATATAGAGCATGCCGTTGACTTCCCCGTAGTCGTAAATGGAGGCGAGGTTCTGGTGGTTAAGCTTGGCCATGACCTGGGCCTCGCATTTGAAAATCTGACGGAACTGAAGCGATGCCGAACAGGCGTGGGTAAGCACCTTAATGGCCACGGGGCGGTCCAGGGACACCTGTCTGGCCTTGTAAACGGCACCCATGCCGCCCACGGCAAGCAGTTCGATGCTGTCGTAGGACGTGAGATGAGATTGAAGTTCTCCGGCGGAGACGGAGGCTTCGGCTTCTTGCGAGTGGGTCATGGCGTATCAGGGTGAACAGCCGGACTGTAAATTTTTTTTAATAATACAGCAAGCTTAATTTTTATTTTTTAAAAATAAGCAAAATGCTTTGGGGGGGACGCGCGATGCTGTCCCATTTCTGCCCATCCCAACGATCATGCTCCGAGTCGAATGCAGGAGCTGGGGAGACAGGATGAACCTGACTGATGGGTATGATGGGGCAGTTTGCCAATGCTTAGCCCCCTCTTCCCGTCCCTCAAAGCCCAATGAATGGGCTATGGCAGGATTGATTGACGGGGGAATGTGCACTTCCCTATCCACTGAGCGTTCAGGTAATCCCGACCCAACGGGGCCGGTCAGTTGCTATTCAGGACATGCCGGATGAACGGGTAGTTGCCCTTGTTGGTGTTATTGATTTCCTCTTGGACCTCTCTTTGCAGGGATGTGAGCCCTTTGGTCTGGAGGTCTTTGGCGATGGAGGCAAGTTCCCTGTGGTATGCCATCCGGAGCTTGTCAATCTCGGCGAGGAATTTGGCCTCCTTTTCGTTCTGAATCCTGAGTCGGCCGTCGAGAATCTCGGCCAGCTTGCCGGGCATGGTGCCGCGCGGCATATCCGCAGGAATCCGGTTATTCACGTAGCGGCTTTGCATCGCAAGAATAGTGGGCGCGTAGGCTTCCTGGAGGCTTTTAGGTTGGCTGCGTTTGAAGGTGCTGATTTCTTGCTCGTACCCCTTGATGTTGCCTGTGAATTGGGCTTCGTATTCCTCCTGGATTTTTTGGATGAGCTTGGTCGCGGTCTTGCGTATCGGTCCGAGGACGTCGGGGTTCCCCTTGTCTGCATTGTCACCGGCCTTTTGGTTTTGGCTGTCATTGCTCCACTCGATGAGGAAGCAGGGCAGGGAGGTGTCCAAGGGGTAGTCGTCCCATGCCTGGGACGGCATGATTGCGCATGCGCTGGGCGCGTCTTCGTCGGGTAACCCTTCGCCCCATTTGGCGAAGGCCCAGGGTTCTCCGGTGACCCATTCCCATGAGCTGTTTGTTTTGCGGGTTCCCCCGATCCAGCATGCCTTGTTATTCCGCAGCATGGATGCGGCGAAGGTGAGCATCCATTCATTTTCATCGGGGTTGGAAGGCGTGGCCAAGGTTCCTCCGGCCAGGGTGGCGAGGTCCAGGGCGGTCTGCCATTCCGTGTTGTGTTCGATGAGGAGATAGTATCGGTTATCGTAAGAGATGGTTCCTGCGGGGAATGATGGCTGGCTGTCGAGCAAGGAGGCGGCGCAACGCTTGAGCTGGTTCTCGAGGGTGGCAGGGGTGCTGCCATCCATATTCCATTCGATGAAAAAGCTGTGTTTGGTATCGGCGGGTTGGGGGTCAAGGACGCCGGTATCGCCCACGCAGACGTAGGATGCTTTGGATGTATTTCGTATTTCCTGCTTCCACGGGGTGCCGTCGATCCAGCACCAATCTCCGTTGCCGGCGCTGCCGGCACCGAGCCAGATGATCTGGTCGGTCTCGAGTTTGTCGATGAGCCATTGGAGGTCTTGGGTTTCAGGGAGGATGGCGAGGTGACCGCCATGGTTTTCGCAAAACTCGCGGGCTTGGTGCCATGTCATCGGGTCATTGATCAGGAAGCGCGCACGTCCGCCCCGGGTGATGGTGCCCTTGGGCATTTCGTTGCGCGAGCCGGTGAGGAGTCGTGATTTGAGTCGCGCAAGGGTTTCGCGGGGTGTTTCCTCCTTGGCTGGTGGGGGCGGGAGTGGTTGCTTCTCTTCTGGCGGCGTTACGATTAACGCTTGCGCGTTCGCCGCTTTTTTGGCGGCGGCCTGCTCCTTTTTTTGTCGGTTGAGCTCGGCGACGTGTTCTTGCTCAGCGGCTCGTTTGGCTCGGACTACCTTCAACCCCTTCCATGCAACGGAGATGCTGATGAGCAGGGCGACAATGATGATGAGGTTGCGAATGAGGGGGATGTTGGACCCCACCTTGATCTGGGATGCTGGAGGCGCGGTCGGCTTGGCGGTTGGTCGGGAGGTCGGTGGGGAGGTCGGTGCAGGGGTGACGAGGGATCGAGACGCCGACTGAGTAGGTCCGGTTTTGGGCGAGGCCCTGAGTAGTGTGGAATGGGAGGGCGAGCTGGAATTGACGACTTGGGTGATGGCCTTTGCCATGTCCTCGGCATGACGGTACCGCAAACCAGGCGAAGGGTTCATGGCTTTTTGGATGATCTGGTCGAACCTTGAATCACAGTGGACGAGGGTGGCGGCCGGGACGTAGTTGCCATCGGGGAGTTTGCTGGTCAGCAGTTGGTAGAGGATGGCACCCACGGAGTAGAGGTCGGTGCTTTCGTCCACGGCGGCGGGGTCGTGCACCACTTCCGGTGCGGTGTATCCCGGAGTGCCATAAGCGGTGTCCGACTCGTGGTCACCGACGGGGCGGGCGAGGCCGAAGTCGCCGATTTTTGGGGATGCGCTCGGATCGAGCAGGATGTTGGCAGGTTTGATGTCGCGATGCAGGATGCCGTGTTTGTGGGCATGGGCAAGGCCATGGCAGATTTCCACGGTGATTCGCGCGGCCTCCATCGGGTCGATGGTTTTTTTATAGGCCGAGTGGTAGAGGGATTTTCCCTGGACCATTTCCATGATGATGTAGAGCAGCCCATCGATTTGGCCAAAATCATAGATGCCGATGAGATTGGGGTGGTTGAGTTTGGCCATGCTTTTTGCCTCGGCCCGGAAGGAGGCGCGGAAGTCGGCGTCTTCGCCGAAGTGGCGTGGCAGCACTTTGATGGCGACGGAGCGATCGAGCGATTTCTGACGCGCCATATAGACGGCCCCCATTCCTCCTTTGGCGATAAAGGAGAGTATTTCATACGCAGGCAGGAGGTCTGCAATTTCTTCCAGCTCCGGCGGGATGAAATCGGTGGATGTAGGATCGCTGCTCATGGTGTTCGTCTTGTCTGTTTGTTAGTTACACGGAATATATATTTCTGCAATACGCAATAGTAACTGATGATCTATTGAATGAAATGTCTATTTTGTGACATCGGATGCATTTTTGATCGAGAGGCGGTCCTTTTGCTGTTTCAGCCTTTCGGACAAGACGATCGAGAGTGGGGACGGGTGGATGTGTTCTGAATGGCGATGTTGGTGGGATGCAATGGTTTGGCTGGCATTGATGGCTTCGCCCTGGCGGGAGGTGTATCCGCGTCCGATGTGAACGCCGGTGCTGTCGCGCATTTCCAGATGGAGATGGGCTGGGTAGCTGCGGTTGGCGGTGCCAACCGTGCCAATGGGCTCCCCGAGGTGGACCAGATCGCCGAATGGTGAGTTGTTTTGGTTGAGGTGGGCGTACATGGAAAGCAGGATTTGGCCTTGGAGGGTGCGGTGGGCGAGGATGAGGGTTTTTCCCCAGCCCTGGGAGGGCTCGCCGCGATAGACGACGATTCCGTTGGCGATGGCGAAGACGGGGTCACCGAGATCGGTGTTCATGCCGCCGATGCCGTTGATGTCGTCACCCGTGTGGTGTCCTCCGCGCTGAGTGTTGTCGTTCCAGAAGGGTTGGGCATTGTAGGTGAGCGCGGAGGCTTCTGACCCCATGGCCGGAGCCATGCGGGTGGCGGTGGGGATGGCGGCCCGCTCAAAGGCAGTGAGTTGGATGAAGCGGGAGTCGAATGGTGCCGGGGCGTCTTTTGGTGACGGTAGAGGGAAGCCGAGTGGGGCGTCCGCCGTCTGCCACGAGGCCATGGATTTTACGGGCACGCTCCGGTCGTCCTTGCTACGCAGGTAGCCAAGGGTGACGATGCCCGTGACGGTGATGAAGACTGCCGCGACAAAGCAGTGGAGCAGGCGCTGTCGGGTAGGAGGGTTCGGCATTGTTAGAAGTCGAGGAGGATTTCCGCGCGCCGGTTCACGCGCCGGTTGTCGGGGGCATCGGAGCCGTCATCAGAGGTGTTGGGGACACGCGGTCGGGATTTTCCGAAGCTCACGATATTCATCTGTGATGGAGCAACTCCGCTACTGGCTAGGAATCGCATGACTTGTCGGGCTCTTTTTTTAGAGAGATCGAGGTTATAGGTGTCAGAGCCCAGGGCGTCGGTGTGGCCTGAGATGGTGAGTTTTTTCTCGGTATCTGTTTTGAGGAGATGGGCAACAATACTGAGTTGGCGCTGTGTACGTAGTGTCAGGTCATTGGAATCAAGGTCAAAGTAGATGACCAGGGACTCGCCACCCTTCGGGTTTTTGACCAAGGGCGTGTAGTGAATGTCGCCTCCCGATACCCGGTTGGCGTAGTCGACGAGCAACTGGTCGAGGTTGATCTCGGTGATTTTCCAGGGCGACCGCGCGTCTTTGCGTTTGGTATTGATGGCAAACATGGCGGCTTGGCCGTTGTCGGGAGCTTCGACACGGGCGATCCATCCGGCGGAGGTGTCGCGGAGGAACATTTTGCGGAGTGCCTTTTCTTTCATGAGGTGGTATTCCCCCTCCTCGAAGATGATGCAGAGTCCTGCAAGTCGGGCGTAGGAAACCTTGGTAGGGTCGATGTGCGTGCGGGCGGCGGCAGGATCGAGCTTGATGATGGATGTCAGGAAACTATGCACGGCGGCGGCGGCCTTCTTTTCCTCTCCGGGATTGGCCGGGTCGGTGGGGTCGGCAGGGTTTCGGGTGATGGAGCCTTTATTTGCCGGGAGGGTGATGCGGTTGACCTGCCACTTGCCGTCGGGCGTTTTGCTGAGGTCAAGGTAGATACGGTTACGGTCGACAAGGTTGAGTGACCATCGCCCGGCAAGTCCCTGGACGGACGAGAAGGGCGTGGTTTGATCGAGCTTCAGCCGTGATGTGGCAGCGAGTTCCCTGAGGTGCTTTGTTTGGGCGGGGGTCAGGGCTTGTTGGCCCAGCAGGGCAAGAAGTGGCTCGATGTCGCCGGTGTCGTTGGCGCGCATCGTAACCTGACTGATACGGCCGATGAGCTCCTCGGGGCTGCCGCTATGGCCGGTGCTTGTGTCGTCCACGTGCTTGCCCCCGGGTGTCAGCGTAATGCTGTCTGAGCCGTTATTTGCATGGGCTTGTTTCTGGCTGGTTGCAGAGGGCGGATCGCCGGCAGCGGGGGTGTCGGACGAGCACTCGCGAACGAGCAAAAAGGCGGCGATGACGCTCAGGATGAGAACCGCAACAAAGAATAGTAGGGGTGTTTTGGAACGTGCTTGATCCATGGTCAATATATTAACGCCAAAACACGGAACTCCAACTTAAAAAGGCGTCTGGGATGCGTCATGCGCCTTGGGAGAGTATTATCAACGGGTATACTGGGACGGGTCGTCTCCGTGCGGGGCGTCCTTGCCGGTGGGCTATCGGGCGCCTGAGTAGGGTGCTTCAGCGAAGGGGTTGGCGCCATGGCGTTGTTGGATCGCGCGGCGTGACCACTTCCACGGGTCGACGCCTTTGGGGGTAAAGACGGCCATGCCGATGACTCCGACATTGCGGGTGGTACCATGACGGGTATTGGAATACGAGCTTGAGACGGAAGAGAATCGAAACGATGCGACCGCTGATTCGCTGGTGCGGAAGCCTTTGACCGTGAGTGTTTTCCCGGGGTGAATGATGTAGCCCCGTTTCTTGAATGATGCGGGACGACCGTCCATGACATCCAGGCCATCGACACTGAGCACGACCTCGAGACGGGAGTGGCAGAGATTTTTCACCACCAGGGCGTAATTGCTGCCCTTGCGGCCGACAACATACCGGCGGCTTCCTGAGTGGTAGTTCTTGAGCATGTTCCAAGTGCCTTTGACGCCCCATTCGACCAGGCCGTCGGCGGTGCGTTGCATGCCGCTGCCGGTGTGTCTCCGGGAGCGGGTCATTGCGGCGACGCCCTCCTTGTCATTGTAGTAGATGGTGGAGACTGCCTTGGGCTTGGTGGAGGATCGGGTGAAGGATGTGTAGCCGATGACTGAACCGACCTCGGCGCCCCAGCCGGTTCCGAGGCCAGGTCGGCTCTCGGGCCGTTGGACAATCAAGGGAACGCCGATTGACTTTGTTGCACCAACATAATCATCACCGAGGAATATGGCCTCGGCATTGGCAGCGGGGGTTGCTTGAGTCGGTGCTGGTGGCGTCGTGGCACAGGATGAGAGGAGCCAGGGGCTGGCGAACAGGATGCCGGCGGCAATGAGTCTGAGGGAGGATGAAGGTTTCATGTCGATGCTAGAAAAGCAGCAATTGGGAGGCTTGTCAAATTCTTTATGCTAAAAAAGTAGCATTTTTTAATTGCGGGATTTCCAGCACTGTGCGAGGCTGCCGGCATGAATCGGATTGAAGAGGGCGGCATGTCTCGGCGTGAGAGGCAGATTATGGATATTGTGTATCGTCTGGGGCAGGCATCGGCGAAGGATGTGCTGGATAATTTGCCTGATCCTCCGTCGTATTCGGCGGTGCGTGCGTTGATGGTGACCTTGGAAAGCAAAGGAATGGTGAAACACAGCAAGGAGTCGCGACGTTACATCTACAAGCCTGCGATCACAGAGAAGCGGGCGCGTCGGTCGGCTATTTCCCATTTGCTGAGTACTTTTTTTGAGGGTCGGCCGGAGAAGTTGGTGGCGGCGTTGCTTGACCCGAAGGATATGCAGCTTGATGAGAACGAAATAGAGAAAATCCGCGGTGCTCTGGATGAGTGATTGCGGACGTAGGATGAATGACCGATTTCTAATGGAATGTCGCTTTTATTTACAAGTTTGTTGGTGTCGTTGATTGCGGCTCTCTGGGTCTGGATGGCGGGGAGAAAAGATCCGCACGGGCGACCGTGGTTTACGGTTTTGTACTTGGGAATGTTGTTGCTGTTGCCCTTGTTGGCATTGCTGCCGAAGTTGAGGCTGGAGTGGTTCAGTTCGGTGATGGGTGCCGAGGGCGTGGTCTCCGGGGCGGGCGGCGGTCTGTCATGGGTACTGTCTCTATGGATGGCGGGTACCGCCGTGATGTTGATACGGGTGCTGTATGGGCGCTGGTTACTGGGGCGTTGGTTGGCTCAGGGTGTGCAGGCAGGGGCGGGGAGTGCTGGGTTATGGATTGAGGAATGCGCCGCCATGTTGGGGATGAAGGAGTTTCCTGCCGTAAGGATGAAGCAAGGACTTTCCTCACCTGTGGTGGCGGGGGTGCTTCGTCCGGTCATTCTTGTTCCGGCGGTGGCCGGGCAGTGGTCTGACAAGACGTGGAAGATGGCGCTTTTACATGAGCTGGGGCATATTCAGCGGAAAGATTTGTGGTTGCGGATGGCGGCGGATATGACCTGTGCCGTGCACTGGTACAATCCTCTGGTGTGGTGGATGCGATCAACGTTGCTCACCCAGTGTGAATATGCCTGTGATGCGCGTGTGATCGCGTCCGGGGTGGACCCTCGCGATTACGTCAGGGCATTGTGCGATGTCGTGGAAAGTGCGCTTCAGGAACCACGTCCCCAGGGAGTGGTTGCGATGGCGGATCACGCCCCCTTGAAAATGAGGGCGGAGAGGCTGTTAGGTGGGCCGCGCATCAGGCGTTCTTGGCTCGCGGTTGCCGCCGCTGTAATAACCACCGCGACAGCCTTGGGGCTGACGCTTGTCCGGCCGATGGCTGAGCGCGAGGCCCGCGACGATAACGACGGGTATGGTCAGGCTGAAATCGATTTGAGGCATCGCGCCAACCCGTTTCCCGGCAACTAGTGCTTGGCCTGTGTTCAGGGTTTGTTTGGCGCGGGCGTGCTCTTGATTGCGCTGCGCAGTGCGGCGGTGATGCTGGCGAGTTGCTGATGCTGCTCGGGTGTGGCCCCCTTGGGATCAAAACGGATGATCGAGTGAAGTCGGCTAGCCGTCATGAGGGGTTCTTTGAGGGACGGGTCTAACTGGATGATGCCTGTCAGCCATTGGCAAAGCGGGGTGCCCCCAGCCCTGGGTCCGATTTTTTTGGCGACCAGGGGTTCGATTTTATGGAGGGCGGTCGAGGGCGAATCCTTGGGGCGTCGGTAGCGGTTGTGTTTGGACTGGGTCGGGCGTTGGCGTGAGTGCCAGAGGCGCCAGGTGATCCACAGGGTGAGCAGTGTGATGATGATTGTGATGGCAACGATTACTTTGGTCTTGTTGGTGTCGCGTGTGCGCCAGATGAGGAAGTCTTCACGCAGGCGTTGCCATGCGTCGGTGAGTTTGCGTTGCCATGCACTTGAGATGTCTTGCTCGAGCGATTGCCATGACGCCGGGGTGAGGTCGACATCTTCCCAGTGTCCGGCGATCACGTTGTTATTTTTGTTGTGTCCCTTGATCCAGACGCGGCACCACGCGTGGGCGTGTCTGCCGCGCAGCACCCACTCGTCCCTGGAACCATCGTGTTCGTTGACAGAAAATCCGACACAATAGCGCGCGGGAACACCGGCTTCACGCAGCAATAATGCGGTCGCTGTCGCAAAGTATTCGCAGTGTCCGGCACGGGTCGTTTCCAGGAAAATACCGACCGCCGACTGGCGTTTGCCTCGATCGAAATTCGGTGTATTGAGGTGGGTGGTGTAGGTGAATTCGGTCTTGAAGAAGTCTCTCAGGATTTCTATCTTGGCGCGGGTGCTGAGGTTTTCCCGGGTGAGGTTGAGTTGTGTGCAAATGCGCCGGATGGCCTGGAGTTCCTGGGCGGGGATGCCGAGGTCAAATTGATGAGCGGGAGGGTCTTCCGTGGTGGAGGATTCGCCTGTCCATACCGAGTACTCCACGACATTGTATTCGGCATTATGCATACGGACGGTGCCGAGGGAATTGCACTCAATACCCGCCTCGTCCCCCAGATCGCCGATGGCAAAGGCGAAGTGGGGCAGGGGGATCGGGTTTTCTATGACGCCTGCGTCCAGTTCTCCGATGATGCGGATGTTGTCCGTTTCCGGCAATTGAATGTTATCCTCGGGGCTGAAGGTATAGATGGTTCTGTCCTGGCTGACGCTGATATTGGTGGGATCCAGATAATCATAATCATCCCTGGCCGTGCTGGGGGCATAGTCGTGTGACCACCGCGCGCGTGAATACTGGTTGTAGGTGGCGGTGCGCAGGAGTCCGGGGACATTGCCCTCGCTAACCTGCATGCGCCAGAAGATGCGCGGGCTGAGTTTGATCCGACCCAGCCTGCCAATGCTGGTGCGGGATTCGTTAGCTGAAGTGCGTCGACTGCTGCCGCCGGTTTGGGTTTCTGTGAAGTAGTAATAGAGTTTGAGCATCCCCCACTGGCCGAAGAACGAGAGGGTCAGGACGAGTAGCATGGTGCTGCCCCACGCCCATGGGCGAAGGCCATTTTTTTGCATGGGGAAAAAGAGGCACGCGCCGACGATCAGGGAGAGCCCGGTAAAGTGGTGGAGTTCATCGCGGCTGGCCATGGCGGTGGCGAGAATGACCACCGCGATGTAGGCGTAGCCGGTATTGATCATGCGTGGCGAAATGCTTCGGCCGTGGTGGATGTCGCGGGCCATTTTTTTGCGCGCAAAAAAGGAGAACGTGTTGAGTGGGATTTTGCGGGCATTGCCGTAGCGCTGGGCCAGTTCCACGGGCAGCAGGATCAGTGGCGCCCAGACGAACAGGGTGTGGATTTTACCGACCTTTACTCCGTTGACCCATGCGAGGATGACAACGCAGCCACCGCAGAGGATGGCAAACTGCCAGGCCTTGATGTAGGATTCGCGTTTGAAGTTCCACCGTAGGCCAAGCCACGACCTTGCCTCGACAAGGATCGCGGCCACAAGCCCTACCAAGGCATGTCCCGTGAGCCCGCCCCAGAAAAGGAGGGCGGCACCAGCAAGCAGGCGTGGAGGGGCGGTGGTCATTGGCCGGGAGGTGCGGTTATTCGGGATTCTGCCAACATCAGGTCTTCCTGGACGTAGCCCGCCCGGAGCCACTGGACGGGGCTGGGTGACGGGTAGAGTTGGTGGAGTTGCTGCGCTTCGTCGAAACTACGGCACAGGGCGAGAATTTTCAAATTCATGCCGGAACTCTGCAGGCGGGCGACGGTATCTCGGCGCTGTTCGCACCACCCGCTGAAAATACAGATGCAGGCGGTGAGTTCGTCACGGAATCTGAGGATGAGATTTTGCAGGGCATCAAAGTCGGTCGTTGGTTCACAGTTTACCCCGGCGAGGATTTCCAGCATTTTATCGATGCGTTCCTCGCCCCGTCCCGCGCTGAAGACGAAAGCTTCATCGCGGATAAACATGAGGTCTAACAGAGTTTCCCGGGTGTCGATGCTGGCGGCGAAGGAGGCCGCCACCGAGACAGCTTCCTCAAAGAGGCTGGCGTGTTCCGCGGGGGCGAAGGTGTCAAGCACCAGTCCGTAGCGTGGGAAGAAGACGTCCTCGTATTCTTTGACGATGGCTTTGCCGGTGCGGGCCCAGCTTTTCCAGTGGATGTGGCGTATCGGGTCTCCGGGCCGGTACTCGCGCACGCTGGTGAAATCACCGGATTGGCCGATGGTGCCGGATGCTGCCTCGCCGCCGAGCTGGAAACGTGCGCTTCCGGGGAGGTCGAGCAGCGGCAAGCGATAGCGATGTGGGAGGACGATGAGTTTATCTCTCCCCGAGGCGGCACGGCGGCAGCGCTGGAAAATACCCAGTGGGTCAGGAAGGCAGAGCCGCAGGTCGCGAAAAATGATGACTCCTCGCTTGTGGGGGGTCAGGGAAAGTGTGACGTTGGCGCTCTCCCCGGGTTTGAGTCGGGGCAGCGGTGGGGATGGCTTGTTGGTAAAGAGGGTAAGCGTTTTCTGCAGCCATTCCCAGCGGTAATAGCCGAAGGTGCGGTCGAAGATATTGCGGGTTTCCTCACCGGGTTCCTTGGCCCGGTTGAAGAGGAGGAAGCTGGGGCGGTTATCAGGTGGCAGCTCGAGCAGGCATGCCCCGGCAACATTTTTTTTGCCGGAGTTCGACACCTTGCACCGGTAGTGCATGACTTCGCCCGCAGTGGCGAGTCGGGGGAGCTTGCGTGTCACCTTGACCTGCGCCCGACGAAAAAATGCCCAGATGCAACTTACCCCTAAAAGGACAAAAAGCAGTCCGCGGACCTGAAACAGCGGGGCGAGGGAGTAGACGGGCATGATCAGCCATGCAGCGGGGATGAGCAACACCATCAGGATGCCGGCGGGTCTGATACGGTGGCTGAGGAAATGGGCGAGGGCCGAGTTCCGGTGGTAGGTCCGGTAGAGGAGTCGTTGAAAAAGGGATGCTGATGGGGTGTTCGCCATGGCTCGGTGGTAGGAGGGGGGGATCGGTGCCCCTGCGCGTCTCTATTTCTGTGATGATATGGCGGGGGGGCGGTGGTGAACAGGCAATGACCAATTTTGGGTCGCTAGACCGGGGCGGGGGTTTTTTCGAGGATGGCCTCGACGATGCTGCGGCCGGTGAGGCCGTTGAACTTGGCCTCGGGAGCGATGACCAGTCGGTGGGCGATGACGTCCGGTGCAAGTTCTTGAATGGTTTCCGGGGTGACGAAATCCCGGCCTTCGAAGAGTGACAGGGTTTGGGAGAGTTTCATCAGCGCGAGGGATGCTCTCGGGCTAGCTGCGAGTTGTACTTCCTCGATGCTGCGGGTGGCGTTGCTGAGGGCCACGATGTAGTCTCTGAGCTCATCGCTGATGCGGATGTGGGATACGGCGTCTTGGAGTGAGGTGATGTTTTCGAGTGAGACGACGGGTTGCAGGTGGTCGAGCGGGTGGCCGTTGTTTTGTTCCGCGAGTATGCGGGATTCCTCCTCGGGGCTGACGTAGCCGAGGGAGCACTGCATGGCGAAGCGGTCCATCTGTGCCTCGGGGAGTGGGTAGGTGCCGCGGAACTCGACCGGGTTCTGAGTGGCGATGACGAAGAACAGCCCATCGAGGCTGTGGCATGACCCTTCGATGGTGGCCTGACCTTCGGCCATGGACTCCAGCAATGCGCTCTGGGTGCGCGGCGAGGCTCTGTTGATTTCGTCGGCGAGTAGAATGTCGGCAAAAACCGGGCCGGGGTGAAAGTGGAATTCGCTGGTTTTCTGATTGAGGATGGAGACACCCAGAATATCGGAGGGAAGGAGGTCCGGGGTAAATTGGATACGGCTAAACTGGGAGTTGCTGATGGATCCGGCAATGGCCTTGGCCAGGGTTGTTTTGCCGGTGCCGGGGTTGTCCTCGAGGAGGACGTGGCCGCCGGAAATCATGCAGGAGAGCACGTTGCGGATGGTTTTCTTTTGTCCCCTGATGATGTTTGAAACGGATTGTTCAAGGAGGTGGGCGGTTTCCTGTGGAGTCATGGAGGATGCTTGAGTGGAGAGTGGGTGGGTGTGTTGAACTATTCGCGCAGTTTCAAAGTTTTTGCGATATCCTCAGTGGCAAGCTTGCTGTGCACGGCAAACAGGGTTTTGAGGTGTTGCAGTGATTCTTTGGGCAGGGATGCTTCCAGCCTGCGCCAGTTTTTTTTGTTGAGGAGTTCGCGGCCTTTGTTAGTGGCGTGACGAAGGTCGATATCGAGGAAGATTCGGGGACCTTTGGGGGTGCCGACAACGAGGTAGAGTGGGTAGTCGTTGGTTCCTGTTAGTTTGGATTGGGTGCGGACGGAGACGCCCAGCCATTTGCCGGCGCGGATCATGCCGAGGAGTTGGTCGTCATCGATGTGGTCAGCGGCTCCACGGATGGCATAGTTGAACACTTTGAGCGTCTGGATGTTGTCGGTTCCCTTGAGCACGGCACAGCATGAGAGTGCCGACTCAATCTTATTGGTGCGCAGGTGGGTGCGGAAGTTGGCGAATAACAGTTTGGCCTCGTCCTCCTTGACGGGGTCGAGTGTGAGCGGGGGGGTCAGGGTGGCCACCTTGCTGAGCCAGTTGCGGGAATGTTTTTCCTGCAGGTTTTTCTCGATCGACGAGAAGCGTTGCTCGAGTTTGTCGGAGCTGATGTTCAGTGTGTCTTTGATGGTTTTATCCAGGGGGGCCTGGCCGATGAGGTGCCAGCCGTCGGTGTCCTTGATCATCCAGATTTTGATGCTTTGGGATTCGCCGGGTCGGTTGGGTTTGGCGAATTGGAGCGGTGCCAGCGCGACGGATTTTTCCTGGAGGATGTCGACGGGTGGGAGAGGCGGTTGGCTGAGGACTTGGATGCTTTGCCAGAGTGAGCCGAAGCTGGAAAGCATGGTTGCCTGGTTCTCCTTCTTGCCGAAGTAATCACCCTTGCGGGGGAGTAAGCGGATGGCGTCGGTAAAATCGTTATTGGCGACGGAGCGGAGGAAGTGTTCCCGCAGTTTTTGGGGGGTGGGGTAGTTGCAGGGGCGTGAGTTTTTGAGGATGGCGGCGGGGAGCATTTTTTTCAGTTCGTTTTCATCGTTGTGGTGGTGTCTCCAGCGCTGTGCCCGGCGCTCGTTTTCAGGGAGTAAGGCAACCTTGAGCATGGGCGCGAGACGCACGAAGGTTTTTCCTCCGGATTTGTGGATGGGAAAGTAGAGGATTTTTGATGTGTCACGTTCCATGGGATTGAGGCAGCCAAGGGCGACCTCGTTGCGCGTATGGTCTTCTTTGAGCACCTGGGTGATCACGGAGCGGTTGGTCAGCAGATGCCAGTCGCTCGATTTAGGGC
>JARFRT010000323.1 GCA_029287105.1 Akkermansiaceae bacterium
GACATTGATCAAGTCACGACCCACCTCAAGCAAACCATCGACCACCTCGAAAACCTCTAAACCGCCATGAACCGCTTTACCCAGATCACCCTGCAATCGGCCACGGCACTTGCCCTGCTTCACGCCTCCAACGCCCAGGAACTCAACCTGGCCAAACTGCCGAAATACCAGACACCATTGCCCTACGCTCACTTGCGCAATGCCAAGGTCACCCAGAACCTCGGCCCCACCGGCGCACGGGGCTGGATCTATGGCCACGTCAAGGACACGACCGACAGCCGCGAAATCCTCATCAAATCAGTCGAGCCCGGGTCACCGGCCGAGCGGGTGCTGCAACCCTACGATGTCATCACCGGTGCCGCCGTGCCAAGCGACACGCCACCCGCGCAGTGGAAGACATCGCCCGAACTGAAACGCTTCGATTCCGACGCGCGCATTTCATTCGCCCGCGCCATCACCTGGGCGGAAACCGAGGCTGCCGGTGGAAAACTGAGACTGCTCAGGAGCCGTGACGGCAAAACCAGCGAGGTGGTCATCCAACTGCCGGTGCTCGGCAGCTACAGCGCCACATCCCCCTTCGACTGCCCGAAGTCCCAACGCATTGTCGACAATGCCGCGAACTTCCTCGCCGACAACATGCCCGTGGACGGTTACGGCCCCGGCATCGGCCGACCGCTCAATGCCGGCCTCTTGCTGGCCAGTGGCCACGACGCCTTCCTCGACCATGTGCGCCGCAGCGCGTGCCGCATGAGCATCAACCACACAGTCAGCGACGCCGGACACGAAACCTGGCGCTGGGGTAACACCAACACCTTCCTCTGCGAGTACTACCTCGCCACCGGCGACCAACGCGTGCTGCCGACCATCCGCGAATATTGCAAGGTGCTCGCCGACGGCCAATGCAACCCGGGTACTTGGGGCCACCGCTCCGTGCCCGATTTTGTGCCACCCGGTTACGGCTCACTCAACTCTTCAGGCGTGGTCTGCTTCCTCTCACTGGTGCTCGGCAAGCAATGCGGGGTCGACTACGCGGATACCGCGCTCAGGCGCAGCATTCAATTCTACGGATCCTACGCCGGCAGAGGCAGCGTCCCTTATGGTGACCACCCGCCATCGTACGCGTCGACCAGCAATGGCAAGAACGGCGTGGCCGCCGTCGCCTTCGACCTGCTCGGAGCCGGTCCCGCCTCGCAGTGGTTCGGCCGCCTCTGCAACAGCTCGAACCTGGCCCAGCTTGAAGGGGGGCACAGCGGCAATTACTTCAACCAGACCTGGTCACCGCTGGGTTCGGCCATCGCCGACCGTGATAATCACATCAAGTTCTGGACGCGCCTGCAGTCCTACCGAGACCTCGCCCGGCGCCGCGACGGATCATTCATGACCCAACCGATGCCCAACACACGCGAAGGCGACCTCGGAACCGGCAATTATGTCGCGAAGGGCCCGCTATGGACCACCGGGTCATTCGCCCTCGGCTACCTCGCCGAAACCCGGCGCCTCGCGATCCTGGGTCGGAATGAAAGTGTCTTTGCCGCGAACGCCCCCGCCGAACTCACACCGGCACTCGCTCTTTATCGTCAGAAAAAGTTCAGCGAATCCATCAAGCACACTGTTAAACTGCAACAGAACGGCAACGAGCGGATCGCCCGCCTTGCCAAGCAACTCGGTACGGCCGCACAGCGCAATCTCAACAGCATCAGCCTCACCCTGGCCGATATGGCACGGACGCTTGAGCTCGGCGACGTCTACAAACTGAAGCACCAACTCCAGGCGATCGAATCCGTGGTCGACCGCGGTGACGTGCGTCTCAAGCCCTTCTATGCGGCGCTGACCGCCGAGGGAATTGAGAACATTCTCGCCAATGGAAAATCATTCTATGAGGGCCTCGCCACTCCCAAGTGGGCGGGAGGCCGGGGTTTTGAGAGGGTCATCTCCACGCCCCGTATTCAGAACCTCGCTACGCTCAGCAGGAAAGGTCTGGAACCTTACAAAAGCGCGGCAAGCGCCCTCATGGAGAAGCAATCCCAAATTCCCCCGGTGCGGGAAGCCTCACTGATTCCCCGGAAAGCAGAGGGCAAGAAAACCCCGGCTGAGCCCGCTTGGCGGATGATGCCCGTGGACGGAAATCCGCCGGCTTCATGGCACATGGCTTCGTTCGATGACTCGAAATGGGCCGCGACCTCGCTGCCGTCCAAAACAATCAAAGCCCGCAAGACATACTGCCTGCGTGGCGCCTTCGACCTGGATGACCCGGGCAGTGTGGACACCCTGATAGTCAGTTACATAGGGGCAATAAAATTCAAGGCCTACCTCAATGGTGAGCTGGTTCTCGACATCGACCCGGCAGGTGGAACCGCGTCGAAATGGAGCAGCGTGATCCAGCTCAAACCCGCCACCCGGGAATTACTGCGCAAGCGGCAAAACACGCTGGCCGTGGTCACCACCGCCAGTAGCAGCATGAACATCGAGCTCACGGCCCTGGTCCGCGAGTGAGGCCGATGCCCGGCACAAGCGTGCCACCGGGTAGTTTGACCTTTGCCTGCGCCATCCCGAACCGGGCGGCCCGTGAATTCACACTTGATGAAACCGGTGCCGATTCACGGCGCGGTGCATGGCCCTGCGTCTGGTGCCGTGATCATCCCCTATCAGGCTTGTGTCGGAGCCCGTGGTTGTTCCTGCGCTCTAGGGGACAATACACGTCCCCTGGGATCGGGGCGTTTCTGCATTTTATGACATGTTTCCAAGCTACTAGTTGTCCTTGCTGGTTAAGATTCATCAATTGTTATTCCGATTTAATTGTTAGATCAATCTTGACTTTTCAGCTTTCCATACAAGCCGCGTCAACTCCTCCTTAACCCACTCTATTACACATATTTACGTAAATAAGAATCTTTGCCGTGTTTTATTTATTACAGCATCACTGAATGTCAACATTCTGCAGGCTGTTAACATCGACCGACAATCTAACATAATTGTCATTTGCTAAAATTCCGCATGAGGAGTTAGGCTCTCCGAAGTCCTCCGCAATGAAGCTGAGGATCAACCAACAAGCAAATGACACCCTTAAAAAAACGAGGACTTAGCCTCCTCCTTGCCGTCGCGGCACTGTCCACCAGTGCCATCGCCCAGACCTATAACTTCAGCGCGTTTGAAACAAGTGGCGTCAGTGACCCCGACTTGATTATTCCGATCAACCTCAATGCAACGATCTCCACGAACGGGTCCAGCGTCGATGTCATCATCTCCAACGACTGCACACCTGGAGACGGCTGGATTACATCCGAAATTCCCACCATCACCAAAATTGCCTTTGATGATGATGCCGGCCTGTTACCGACCCCTACATTCGCAAACAACCCGCCTACCGTTGTTTTCAATGCGGACGATACCGTAAACATCCCCGGTAGCAACAATATCGGATTTGACACGACTTACGGATTCACAGCCGACCCACCCCCTACTTATACCGGTATCGACCCCGGCGAACATTTCGTCGTCTCGTTCGAGAACACCGACATCAAGGACCTGCGTAAAGCGATCATCAACGGGGACATTCGCATCGCCATCCACGTCCAGCAAATTGGCGAAAACGACTCGGCTTCCTTTGTCACCGTCGTCCCTGAGCCATCGTCGGCCATGCTGATAGGCTTAGCCAGCTTGACCTGCCTTCTGCGACGCAAGCGCTAGAACGCCAATCCTCTCCGGCATTTTAATCCAATCGCGGTGTCTGCCCATGGCAGCACCGCGATTTTTGCATCATTCCTTCAGGGCCGCCAGCGGGTGTTGCATCACTCACGCGCATGTTCATGAACACAACCCCGGCGACCATGGCCGCGTCGCTGCATGGATGGAGGGATTAAACATCGGACGCGTGATCAACCACCCGCTTCGCCAAATTCTGCCGCGCTACGAGCAGGAAGAACGGCTGTGGCGCAGAACATTTGCCAGGGCAACATCGGCAAATCATTTCCCAGAAATGATCAGCCTCGGGAAGGTCTGGATACCCCTTAAGTTAGCGACTTTCTCTGCTTTACATAGGATTGAGGCACTGAATAAATGGGTCCGGTGTCCGCCTCCCTATTCGTGTCCCCATAACCCACCGCCTGGGAAACAAATTCCCAGTAGCCAACCAGCCAGTTAATCCCAACCATCAATCATCCCTTATGCACATCACTTCGAGAGTTCAGCATTTTGTCGCCTCTTTCGTCACCGGCTGCATCCACCATGTCACCCGGGCTCTGCCGTTGCTGGGATACGCCTTTCTGGTTCCGACGGTGTTGACCGCCGATGATGACAAGCGTCCGCCGAACGTGATCCTGATTGTCACTGACGACCAGGGATACGGCGAGCTTTCGGCTCACGGACACCCACAGCTCAAGACGCCGCATATGGACACCCTGCATGGCGAGAGCGTGCGACTCACTGATTTTCACGTCGACCCGACCTGCTCCCCGACGCGTAGCGCCATGCTGACTGGCCGTTACTCGACCCGCACCGGCGTCTGGCACACCATCAACGGCCGCTCGATGATGCGCCCGGAGGAGTTGACGATGGCGGAGGTATTCCGGGCCAACGGCTACCGCACCGGCATGATCGGCAAGTGGCATCTAGGGGCGAACTACCCGTGCCGTCCTGCGGACCAGGGTTTCGAGCACAGCGTGTGGCACATGGACGGCTGCATTGGCGGTGCCCCGGACTACTGGGGAAACGATTACTTCGACGACACTTACATGATGAATGGCCAATGGAAAAAATTCGACGGCTACTGCACCGACGTCTGGTTCCGCGAGTCGGTGAAGTTCGTCGAGAAGAACCGCGACAAACCGTTTTTCCTCTACCTCGCGACCAACGCACCGCACGGCCCGTATCTGGTCGAGGACCGCTATGCCAAGCCATTCATGGCATCCGGCATGCCGGAAAAGCTGGCCCGCTTCTACGGGATGATCACCAACATCGATGAGAACCTGGGCAAGTTCCGCACTCGCCTGGGCGAACTGGGCCTGGCCGAAAACACGCTGCTCATCTTTATGAGCGACAACGGAACGGCGGCGGGCTGGATCTGTCAGAAGTCGGGCTACAAGTACTACAACGCCGGCATGCGTGGTTGGAAAAGCTTTGCCTGGGAGGGTGGGCACCGCGTGCCGTGTTTCTGGCATTGGCCGAAGGGCGGCCTCGACGGTGGACGCGACGTGCCGCAGCTCAGCGCCCACATCGACCTGCTGCCGACCCTGGTGGATCTGCTCAAGCTGAAAAAAGGCGAGGGGCCGAAACTCGACGGGGTTCCGCTCAGTGGCCCCCTGCACGGCGCAACCGAAGAGAGCTTCCCTGACCGCACCCTGTTTGCGCACGTGCAACGATCGTTCCTACCACCGAAGTGGAAAAACTCGGTCGCCATGCGCGACCGTTGGCGACTGGTCGATGGCAAGGAACTCTACGACCTCCGCTCCGACCCGGGGCAGCAGACTGATGTGGCCGAAACCCATCCGCAGGTCGTGAAGCGCCTGCGCGACGACTACGAAACGTGGTGGGCCTCACTCAAACCCGCGATGAAACAAACCGTCCGTATCGGGCTGGGCGGCGACGAGAATCCGATGACGCTCAGCAGCCACGACTGGTTGATGCCGGGCGAAGAAAAGTCGGCGTGGCATCAGAACCACATCAAGCGTGGTGATCTGATCAACGGCCCGTGGGCCGTGCGGGTGGAGCAGGCGGGGACCTATGAAATCTCGCTCCGCCGCTGGGCGCCCTACCTGGACAAAGCGATGGGAATGAAGGCTGCGCGCCTGAGCATCGGCGGAATCAACAAGAACATGAAGCTCGGCCCCGATGCGACCCACGCCACATTCCGTGTCAAGTTGAAGCCAGGACCGGTGATGCTGCAGACCTGGCTCAAACGCCCGGATGACAAGGAACTCGGTGCCTACTATGTCACGGTGCGCCAAGATCGGTCCGGGGGTGAATGAACCACGGCGCGTGGAAACCTGTGCGGCATTTGCGGGCGAATCCGACGGGCCACGACCCCAATAAACCCCTTTGAGCAAACTAACAGCTTATTGCGGCAAGCCCCGTCACACCCCCTCTCAACAACCTCGACCATCAAACAATATTCTAACATAAAACCGCTGAATCGATCATGAAAAAACTCTTCCCGGGTCATGCCATTTCTTCGTTTCTCGCCTTGGCACTTTCGTCCCTGCTCTCCCTTCCCTCGCTCGCCGCGCCGGAGCCAACCCCCATTGAATGGCCCACTTTCATGGCGCAGCACGACATGCACTTCGACAAGCTGCCGCGCAAATGGAACGAGGCGCCGCATTTTGGCAATGCCATGGTTGGGTCGATGCTCTATCAGGATGGCGACACCCTCAAATTGCAGATCTTCCGCGCCGATGTCCATGACCACCGTGACGACACCTGGGGCTGGCCTGCCTACAGCCGGGCACGACTGAGGATCGGCCATTTTGCGCTCAAACCGGTCGGCAAGCTAAGCGGTTGCCAGTGGCGCAAGGATCTGTGGAATGCCGAATTGACCGGAACGATCACCACCGACCGGGGAGAGATCAAGATCCACCACTTCACCCACGCCGAAGACATGATGATGGTCAGCGAACTGACCCCGTCTACCGGCGAGCAGGGATGTGCGTGGACCTGGCATCCGGCGGAAGCCAGAACCTCGCGCCCCGGCTACCCCGAAAAGCAGTCGGAGGTCGCGGCATTTGCCAAGAAATATGGCGCCCACTACGCCAAAACCCTCAAACTCTGGCAACCCAACCCCGCCGGGCGGCAGGAACAACAGGGTAAGATCTCCGTGTGGATCCAAAACCTGCTGGCCGGCGGTCAATACGCCACGGCCTGGAGCGAACAGGATAACGGGAAGACCCGCACCCACATCGCCACCATCGCCAACAGCTACCCCGAACCGACCGCCGCCAAGACGGCCACCGCGGACCTGGCACGCTTTCTCAAAATCGACCGCGACACCCGACTGAAGACCCACCGCGACTGGTGGCACCACTACTACCGGCAAAGCTACCTCAGTATCCCCGACAAGAGCCTCGAATCGCTCTACTGGCAGACAATCTATCGATTCGGCTGCACCAGCCGGGCTGGCCGCTACTTCGTGGATACACCGGGCATCTGGTTCCAAGGAGGGCCGTGGGCCTACACCACCACCAACTGGAACATCCAG